>NZ_MNQY01000076.1:0-9954 GCF_001915675.1 Parabacteroides sp. merdae-related_45_40
TCTATGGGCTGCAAGTACGGAAATCTATATTCCGCTGTCTGACGAGCACATGTCGCTTGCCGCTTTGGAAAAAGCAATGAAGGACAACAATACGGAAGCCGTTTCTCCAAGTATGTGCTACGCTTATGCCGCTATAGCAGAAGGTGCTCCGTTCATCATGGGTGCTCCTAACCTGTGTGTAGACACTCCCGCCATGTGGGAATTCTCTAAAAAGATGAATGTGCCTATCTCCGGTAAGGACTTCAAGAGCGGACAGACTTTAATGAAGACAGTACTGGCTCCGATGTTCAAAACCCGTATGTTAGGTGTAAGCGGCTGGTTCTCTACCAATATCTTAGGAAACCGTGACGGCGAGGTATTGGACGATCCTGCAAACTTCAAGACAAAAGAGGTCAGCAAGCTATCTGTCATTGACAACATCTTCGAACCCGAAAAATTCCCGGACCTGTATGGAGACGTATATCATAAGGTACGCATCAATTACTATCCTCCCCGCAAGGACAATAAAGAAGCATGGGACAATATCGACATCTTCGGCTGGATGGGTTACCCGATGGAAATCAAGGTAAACTTCCTTTGCCGCGACTCCATCCTAGCTGCCCCTATCGCACTCGACCTGGTGTTGTTCAGCGATCTGGCCCTGCGTGCCGGTATGTATGGTATCCAGACTTGGTTGTCTTTCTTCTGCAAGAGTCCGATGCACGACTTCGAACATCAGCCCGTACATGACCTCTTCCAGCAATGGAGAATGGTTAAGCAGACGTTGCGCGATATGATCGGAGAAAAAGCCCCTAATTATTTGGACTAAAATTCAGGGTAATATAAATTTAGTTTCATAGGGATGAAACTTTTGTTCCATGCCTATGAAACTAAAATTTCATGCTGATGGAATTCTCGATATAACTTTCTCCCGGACGAGGGGGAAAGTTATATTATTTTTATAACTTTGCACACATTTTACTGACAGGATGAAAAGAGTTCCACTAATTCATATTATTATTGCAACAGGCTTGAACGGCGGGAGCCTTGTTAGCTACGCTGATCTGGCTTGCATTGTCGTGCGCCGTATCTCCTACTCTACTTCTTATTATAACCGCGTTATTGATCGGTATTTTTACGATTGCCGGCATCCGTTCGGCAAACGCAGTCGAACCTATTTGGGGAGAAGACCCTTCGCGGGTAGTAGTAGACGAAATGGTAGGTGTCTGGATTCCGCTTTTGGCAGCACCGGCCGGTAACTTGTGGTATGCTCTGGCAGCATTCGCGCTATTCCGCCTGTTCGATATTTTCAAGCCATTGGGTATACGCAAAATGGAATATCTCAAGGGAGGAGTCGGAGTAATGATGGATGATATTTTGGCTGGAATATATAGCCTCATCCTGCTAATAGTTGCAAGATGGTTGATTGGATAAAGAAAAGTGCAAGAGCGTTTTCGGAGAAAGGCGGGATATTCATGTTTATACGAGCCCAATTTTCTTCACAAGTCGCCAGTGCGACAGACTTTCTGGTCACAATCTTGTTGGTTAAATTATTTGGAGTTTATTACGTGTATGCAACCTTCACTGGTTCTGTCTGCGGCGGAATCGTAAATTGCATCATCAATTACAAATGGACATTCAAATCCAAAGAATGCAAGAAACGACATGTAATAGTCAAATATCTACTGGTCTGGATTGGTAGTATCTTATTGAATACCTGGGGAATTTACTTCATGACGGAAACGATCAGCAGGAATCCTTGGGTCCAGGAAACACTGAAACATTATATCGACGACTTGTTCGTCTTTTCCAAGATAGTAGTCTCACTGCTTGTCGGATTTCTTTGGAACTATAATATGCAACGTATCTTTGTCTACAAGAACTGTAGGATCAGGGACCGTTTTCAGAAAGCGAACTCAAAATAAAAACAAAATAGTAATATATGAAATTCAAAGTTTTTAGAGATTGGTTGCAACAGACGATCTACAAGATCATCAACCCGATCGTACATGGAATGATTAAAATTGGGATCACTCCCAATTTTATTACGACAACAGGATTAATCCTGAATATTGTGGCTGCTTGCATATTCCTTTATGCCGGAATGAAAGGAGAACGAGGTGATTTCTACTATATCGGCTGGGGTGGCGGCATCATCTTGTTTGCCGGACTGTTCGACATGATGGACGGACAGGTGGCGCGTATCGGCAAAATGAGTTCCACATTCGGAGCCTTGTACGATTCGGTACTGGACCGCTACAGCGAACTGACGGTTTTCTTCGGGATATGTTTCTACCTGATCAATCAGGGATATGTCATCAGTTCGATCGTCGCTTTCATTGCTTTGATCGGCTCATTAATGGTAAGCTATGTCCGCGCCCGTGCCGAAGGATTGGGACTTGAATGCAAAGTCGGTTTCATGCAACGTCCCGAACGCGTAGTGTTGACCGGATTAGGGGCTCTCTGCTGCGGTATCTTTGCACCCATGATGGAAAACAACGAGATATTCGAACCGATCATGATATTCGTCATTCCTTTGCTGATCGTTGCGATATTCTCCAACATCACGGCATTCGCACGCCTGAATCATTGTCGTAAACTATTGAGCAGCAAAGATAACGAATGAAAGGAACAATTGTACTCCCGTCAAAGAAGGAGGCAGGGACTGTTATCGGCTTGACAGCGCTGTTTCTTTTGCTGACAGCCGTATGTATCGGATTACGCCCGGAGCATGTGTTCATGGTTGGGCTTTACCTCCTCCTCTTCTTCGCTGGCAAGACAACCCGTAAATTAGCTGTTGCCTTATTGCCATTCGCTCTTTTCGGCATTTCATACGACTGGATGCGTGTTTTCCCAAATTACGAGGCTAACTCGATTGACGTGGAAAACCTATATAATCTGGAAAAAAGCTTGTTCGGTATAAATGATAATGGGAATATCCTAATTCCTTGCGAATATTTCGCGATCCATAATTGCCGGATTGCGGACATCCTTGCAGGTATATTTTATCTCTGCTGGGTTCCTGTTCCGATAGCTTTCGGATTGTGGCTCTATCTCAAGGGATACCGTAATTTGTACCTCCATTTCTCGATGGTATTCCTGTTCGTCAACCTGATTGGCTTTGCCGGATACTATCTCCATCCGGCAGCACCACCTTGGTATGCAATCAATTATGGTTTTGAACCGATACTCGACACACCGGGTAATGTTGCCGGTCTCGGCAGGTTCGACACATTGACCGGCCTTTCTATCTTCGATTCCATCTATGGCCGCAACGCAAACGTATTCGCGGCAGTTCCATCATTACATGCTGCATATATGGTTGTGGCACTATGTTATGCGATTGTCAATAAATGCAATAAATTTGTGATTATCCTGTTTGCCATCATCATGGCGGGAATTTGGGGAACAGCAGTTTACACCTCACATCACTATATTATAGATGTGACATTGGGTATCTGTTGCGCTCTGTTAGGAATCCTGCTTTTCGAAAAAGGATTGATGAAGACAGGCTGGTTCAAAAACTTCTTCAACCGATATTATAATTACATTAAATAATGTACCAATGAAAAAATTTCTTCGTATTGGCACATTATTCATTGCATCTTGACCTTTTTTGAAGTAGCATGACATCCTAACTTTGCCACAAATAAAAGTTAGGATGTCATGTATAAACAAACTCTACCATTATTCCTGTGTATATTCTTGTCTGCATGTGATCTGATCGATTACCATCCGTATGACGGCCGGCTCACCATTTCCGAACGCGATATCAACGACCACAACATCCCGCTTATCGAGGCAGCAACAAAAGATAAAGACACGATCCGCTTCGTCCTGATGGGCGACACCCAACGTAGCTACGACGAGACAGAAGATTTCGTAAAACATATCAATACTAAAAAAGACAGCATCGATTTCATCATACACGGAGGAGACTATACCGAGTTCGGCATGAAGAAAGAGTACGAGTGGACTGTCAATATCCTGTCGAAGCTCGATATCCCGTATGTCGGATTGATCGGTAACCATGACGTCATCGGCAATGGTGACCAGGTTTTCAACAAATTGTTCGGAGAAGAAAACTTTTCCTTTATCGTCCGGGACGTTAAATTCGTTTGCCTCAATACCAATGCGATCGAATACGACTACTCCCACCCTGTCCCTGATTTCGGTTTTCTGAAAGAAGAGCTGCAAGACAGTACCCGGCATTACAGCCGCACGATCGTCGCCATGCATGCACGTCCCGGAAGCGAACAGTTCGATAACAATGTAAAAGACGTATTTCAGCTATATATCCGTGAATTTCCCTCTTTGCTGTTTTGCCTGAACGCACATAACCATCAGTTACAGGTGGAAGACCTTTTTGACGATGGGATCATCTACTACGGCTGTAGCAATATAGCCAAACGTAACTACCTATTATTTACCCTAACCCCGGACGGCTACACGTATGAAATTATCAATTTTTAAATGGATGCTCTTATTTCTTTTCCTGGCCGGCACTTTACAGGCACAGGAGGAAATCGAGGATGATGTGCGATATAAAAAACGCGTAGAAAAATATATATCCAGATGGGAAAAACTCATTCCCCACTATACCAAGCTACAGTTCGCCGGATCAATGGGTATGCTTTCCCTCGGAACAGGTTGGAATTATTATCGTAATCACTGGGAAACAGATGTATATTTGGGGATAGTTCCCCGCAACTCGGATCGCCATGCTATGGCAACTCTTACACTCAAACAGAATTATTACCCTTGGAACATCCATATCGCCGACAAGTTATCTTTCGAACCTCTCGCCTGCGGTGTCTATATCAATACTCTTTTAGATCGTGACTTCTGGGGTAAGCAGCCGGACAAATATCCACAAGGTTACTACTGGTTCTCCACCCGCATCCGTACCCATGTTTTTATTGGAGAGCGATTCACATTGAAGCTAAACACAAAAAAGAGCTGGCATAAATCCATTTCTTTCTTCTACGAGCTCAGTACCTGTGACCTATATCTGATAAACAAGATCGGGAACGGTTATCTGAAACCCAAAGACTATCTAAGCCTCTCGTTCGGCCTCAAACTACAAATCCTATAAAGCAAAAAACGGGAGATGTCATTACGACAGCCTCCCGTTCCCCATAAACTACATAAAACACTTAAAAGAACAAACTTCCATTAGAAGGCAAGACCTAATCGGATGCCCCAGTTATTCAATCCATCGATCGAATAACTCAGGACTTCTCCTTTATTGGTTGCATAATTATAGTAGGCAGCGACATGCAGACCGATCTGTTTCTGAGGTGTAAAATACATAGTCATACCGATTTCGGGAGATACATAGAAACCCCAATTACGGTCGTATACTTTCATTACATTCATATAAGTCGACATTTCACTATAGCTTGCACCTAACTGCACACCAGCATAAGGCTGGAACTGGCTTTCGGGAGCTACGTTGTAACGAAAAGCTGCACCAAAAGGCAACTGAAAGATAGAATGCTGCTGATCAGAAGTGATGGCCGATGTAGAACTTACCGGCAACGTCTGACGGTCGATATACTTATTGTTGGTATGATAAGAGATAAATGCACCTACCGAGAAATTAGGAATTACATAATAACCGGCTTCCGCATGTGCACCCCAACCACTTGTCTTGTCTGAGAAATCCTGGCTGAACGGAGAATTAATCTGCCAGTCAACATTAAAATACATGTTCTTTACAACCTGGGCACCAGCCAGGGAAGGTATCGCTAAACAGGCAACAAGTAAAGCGATTAATTTTATTGATTTATATATCTTTTTCATAAGACTCAAATTTATCTAATTCGCGTTTAATTATTTTTTCAGGTACGGTGACTGTACAAAAGCCTGCTCAATAGCACGAGTAGAAAGTTCGATATTTACCTTGTCGGAACCGGACAGCAAGCCAGTCATGTAAGCAGTCCAAAGAACCGGAAGTTTAGCATCTGCAGATTTTGGCAGCGGAGCTTTCAAATTGACCAGTTCAACCAATAAAGAACCTACGCTATAGCTGTATACAACAGGATACGGATAATACCATCCATTCCATGCGCCAGTCCAATTACCCCAGTAGCCATACCACCAGTTATATCCCGGATACCCCCACCACCAGTAAGGATTGTCATGATAGTTTGTAAAGTAATTTACATTTTTCACAAAAGAAACCTGCAAACCCAAATCCGCAGATTCTTTATCCGATGCACGTGTGTAACCACGGCCTTCCATGCCACTAACCAAAGTAGAGACGATATCGTCAGCTTCTGTTGCACTCCAGAATTCCGGTTTTTCACTGCTACCGATAACCATTACACTATCAGGGATGTAGAAAGTTGTAAAGGATTCGAAATTAGCATCCTTGTTGTGATCAGTGAATACTACGAAATCATCGCTTAGTTTTGACATGTCTGGATCCTTCTGGCAAGACGCCAGTAAAAGAACCAATAAGAAAAAAGGAAGAATCTTTTTCATCTCATTCAACGTTTAAAACAGTTTATACTATTATTTATGCACTTATATATAAGTTACTATTTAAACAACATGAACTAAAAAAGGTTTGCATTCTCCCTTTTCAAGAGTGTTAATTAACTTGTCTGAAGATTTTAGAACGGTTATAAACGACTGTTAATGAACACAGCAATCTCGTGTATTATCCAGTGATAAGGCCGTCCATTCTTAGTGGACAGTAGTGCATCGGGGTATATTTTAATCCATCTGTTTCCTGTTCTTCAGAAGTCTTTGAAAAGCCTAAACTTTCATAGAACTTCACAGCGTATGACGATGAATTGACAGTTATCTGCATTTGAATTTATTTCATTTGCTCAGATTCTTTGCCATCCAAAAATTGGTGAGAGAAAGCTGATTTGCTCTCCGTTTTTGTTCTTCCGTTACTATATACCCCCTTTGTTCAAAGAATGGACGGGCTGTTAAACTTACTTCTGATGTAATCCGTATGATTCCTGTTGCAGTTGCATACCGTTCTATTTCATTTAGAAGTATCGTAGCAATACCTTTACCTTGAAAATCTTTATGAACAAACATAGAATGCAAATAACCTTGTTGGGTAATGGATGCAAAGCCGACAACCTGTAACTGTTGATTAGTTGCTACAATGAAAAAATGCGTTCTAATCATTTCTTTTATATGGGAGATATCGTTTCCGCACGATGCCCAATCTTCCACTTCTGCTTTTGAATAATCACGCCTGTTTATATTGAGGACTGTATCTTGAAATAAGTCTTTGAGCTCAAGGACATCAGCAGGTTGGGCAATTCTAATTGTAAAATCTGTATTCATATTCTTAACACTCATATTATCTATGGCAAGGTTTTATATACTTGATAATTGCTATTTATCAATAGTTATCAAACACTACAATACAAATATATGGATATTTCTCAGATAAACATGTTTTATTACCGGTTTATGTTTAAGTAGATGTGTTTATCGTCAAAAAAAGGGATGCCCGGCTTTCGGACATCCCTTTCTTGATTCTGCTTTCTATTATTTCTTATCGCAAAGTTCCTTGCTGTGCTTCCTGTACCATTTTTGAGTTGGGAAGGATAAGGATTTCTACTCGGCGGTTCAAAGCACGTCCCTCAGGAGTGCTGTTATCGGCAACCGGTTCATGTACTCCCTTGCCTTCATAAGTCATGCGCTTACTGCTCACACCTTGGTCTTCCATCAGATAATCGAATACGCTCTTTGCACGTTTTTCTGACAACGTCTGATTATAATCAACTTTTCCTGTATTATCCGTATGTCCTATGATTTTTATGTCCGTATCCGGATTTGCATTCAAACTGGCAGCCAAGTCACGCAACGCACTCTTGGAAGCGGCACTGACAGTACTTGAATTGGTTGCGAACAAGATACCCGAATCAAACGTAACCTTCAGTGCCTCGCCATTATTAATGGTTTCGACAGTCGTTTCTTCCGGCAGCGTAGCTTCCAATTCCTTCTTTTGTTTGTCCATCTTCTTACCGATCAAAGCACCTGCAGTACCACCCACGGCAGCACCGATTATCGAACCCAATGCAGTATTACCAGCCAAAGCACCGACTCCGGCACCTACTGCCGCACCTCCGCCGACTCCGATAGCCGTACCTTTAGCGGTATTGTTCCATGTTCCACAACTCGTAAAAACGACTGCCATACAAAGCAGTAAAACTGATAACAACTTAAAATTTCTCATCTTCTTATTCTTTTATAAACTATATTGTAACTATACAACAGTCTATTAATCGAACATGTTGATGGAATCGCAATATTCAAGTTCTCCCTGTACAATAAAAGTGATGTCTTCAGGTGAGAACTTGCCTACACCGTCTTTTTGCGCATTCTTTACAACAAACCCGATCAATTCATCTTCATCAATATCAATTTCAGCATTGTCATCGGAATTTTCATCAAGGAAACCCTTCGACTCATAAAATTCATAAATCAGATCCACAATATAATTAATATCGTCATTACTGAATTTTCCTTTCAATTCCTGGGGAAGATAGTTCTGGATAAATGCTACAGAATCATCTTCATCATAAATTAAATCATCTTTGTCACTCATATCTTTTTAATTTTTGGTTGATAGATGCTACAAACATAAACAAAAATATTCGTTATCCATACAGGTACTCAAAAAAATCAATTCGAATCTTAAACAGGTTCCTAATGCATAGCTTTACGAGGACTAACCCTATGCATTAGCCTCCGTAACGCATAGGGTTAAGTTGAACCACCTTTTACCGCTTCTGCAAGCAATTATCACAACATCCGCATCGTGTCCCTTCCATACCGAAATATTCGGAAATAAACTCCTGACGGCAACCGTGAGTCTCAAGATATTCCGCCACCTTTTCAATTCGCATTTTGAAAGCAGCCAAACGATTTTCATAAGATGCAGTCGTAATGACAAGACGGTCCAAAGGGACGCGGATCATCTTAAAAGTGATCCGGGGTTCTTTTCGAGGAGGGACATAATAGAAGCCGACATTTCGCAGATATCCCAGTACTTTCGCCACCATACGCGCTTCCAGTCCGGTTCTTCTTGCCAACATATCGACACTGACGAAAACTCCGGCAGAAAAGAGCCCTTCGTAATTCCGTAAAACCTCGACAGCGACTTTGGCGGCCGGAGAATCGTCGTTCAGAAAACGATCCATCGTCCAACGAGGTTGGTCATACCGCAGATAGGGTTGTGAATTAGGATAGGGTTCAAAAGTAAGATAGTTCGACAAAGACAATATTTCAAGAGAAGAGCGCAAACGGCCCTTATCGAAATGCCAGCTTCTCAAAAACTCCGGTTCATCCAGATAGACAGACACGCCTTCCCCATCCCCTTCTGCAATCTGAAAACGGTTACACAAAGCTTCATAAACCCGTTTGATATATTCGATTGTCGGGAAAGCATTGGAAGGACGCCTTTTTATATCCGTTATGTCCTGCGGTCCCAACAAAGCGACAGCGTAGGCCCGTTTCCCGTCACGACCAGCACGTCCCGCCTCTTGGTAATAAGCCTCCATCGAGTCAGGAAACTCCGTGTGGATCACCACACGCACGTCCCCTTTATCAATCCCCATTCCGAACGCGTTAGTGGCAACCAGCACACGCGTAAATCCTTTTACCCAATCGGCCTGCCGCTCTGTCTTCAGAACCGGGTCCAGGCCAGCATGGAAATATTCAGCAGAAATGCCCGCCGCCCGTAATTTTCCGGCATATTCTTCCACTCCTTTGCGGGTACGGCTGTAGATCACCGCGGAGCCGGGTACGGCAGATAAGATATGACAAATTTCCTTTAATTTATTGTCTGTCTTACGAACTACAAACGAAAGATTCTTCCGCTCGAAAGAGGTCTTGAATATCCTATATCCTTTGCGAAAATGGAGCTGCTCGCAGATATCGGCAACCACAGCTGCCGTGGCTGAAGCTGTTACGGCAATTACCTGAACATGCGGTATG
>NZ_MNQY01000077.1:0-8999 GCF_001915675.1 Parabacteroides sp. merdae-related_45_40
GCCACATAGATATTCTCGTCATAGTGGAACGAGTAAATGAAGCGTTGGCCGTCATAGCAACGACTGTAACTGGCTTCCATGCCGTATCGTTTCAGCTTGACTTCCGAACCGGGATAATCGGGATAATCGAAGGGCAGTTTCTTCTCCTCTTTCGTATTCATATTGATTGCGACGGAAACAGGGTCATGCTCAATCAGGCGATTTGGTTCTATGCAGGTATATAGAGTGTGTTCGATACGTACAGGTAATTGTGAGGCTGTAGCCATAAAACAAGAAGGTTTTAATCCAGGAAAAGGCTGCTTATCAAGAAGGTCGCAGTTCTTATTAATCAAGTATAGCCCACTTTCGTAAAAATTGAAGACGTAAATACTGTTGAGATTCTGAATGTAATAACCGAATATCCTTCCAACACCGTTACTTCCTTCCTGCGAAGGGGTTATCCTGAACGCCGGTTTCTGCTGTTTCAGGTCATAGAAGTGGATCGTATTGTTTTCAATATTCTGGAAAGTGAAATACTCTTTTCCGTCTTTGTCTTTATAGACTGAATAAATGTTGAAGTTGTTTTTCGTGTCCGAATCGATCGGGAAAGACAGCGTTTCGTCTGTCTCTTTCAATTAGCATGCTCCGTACTTTTTGTGCGTTGAACAGGAGATAAACAGGAATAAAAAGAATAGTAATAGATGGTGCTTTTTCATGTTCATAATAAATTATAAGGAAAGGAAGAAAATTAAAAACTCCTTGTTCCCGTGCCTCGTGTGGGAGAGTGCGGGAACAAGGTGATTTTGACATGCTTTTTCCGGGCTTTTAATCTTTCTTTAACGGCGGATAGTCGATCGTATAGTGCAACCCGCGACTTTCCTTACGTTCCATTGCCTGACGGGTGATCAGGTAACCGACGTTGATCATGTTGCGCAATTCGCACAGTTCTTTTGAGGCCTTACTGCGTTTGAAGAGGCTTTCCGTCTCTTCGTACAGAATATCCAGGCGGTTCCAGGCGCGGGTCAGGCGGGTATTACTGCGGACGATGCCGACATACGATTCCATGATCTGGTTCACTTCTTTCATGCTCTGGGTGATCAATACACGTTCTTCGGTAGAGATCGTACCTTCGTCGTTCCATTCGGGAATATCGGTGTTGAAATCGTAACGTTCGAGGACGCTTAGGATATGTTTAGCTGCTGCATCCGCATATACGACTGCTTCGATCAACGAGTTGGAAGCCAGGCGATTTCCACCGTGCAACCCTGTGCAGGAACATTCGCCGATGGCATAGAGACGACGGATGCTGGATTGCCCGTTCAGATCGACACTAATACCGCCGCACAGATAATGGGCTGCTGGAGCTACCGGGATATAATCCTTCGTGATGTCGATGCCGATGCTGAGGCATTTTTTATAGATATTGGGGAAATGCTTCTTCGTCTCCTCCGGGTCTTTATGGGTCACATCCAAGTAAACGTGATCTTCACCTCGGAGTTTCATCTCGTTATCGATCGCACGTGCTACGATGTCACGCGGGGCGAGAGACAGACGTTTGTCGTATTTTTGCATGAACTCCTTTCCGTCCAGCGTACGTAAGACGCCGCCATATCCGCGCATGGCTTCGGTGATCAGAAAACAGGGACGGTCTCCCGGGTGGAAAAGAGCGGTCGGGTGGAACTGGATGAACTCCATGTTTTTGACAGCTCCTTTCGCGCGATACACCATTGCGATACCGTCGCCCGTAGCGATCAGCGGGTTGGTTGTGTTGCGATAAACGGCTTCGCAACCGCCTGTTGCCATAACTGTTACCTTGGACAGGAACGTGTCTACCTTACCGGTGTCTTCGTTCAGCACATAAGCGCCGTAACATTTGATGCCCGGCGTATGACGGGTGACGATGATACCCAAGTGATGCTGCGTGATGATCTCTACTGCAAAGTGATGGTTGAATATCGTGATGTTGGGATGTCTCTTGATCGCTTCGATAAGGCTTAGTTGGATCTCGGCGCCGGTGTTGTCCTTGTGATGTAGGATGCGGAATTCGGAATGCCCTCCTTCGCGGTGAAGATCGAACTCGCCGTTCTCCTTCTTGTCGAAGTTCACACCCCAACTTATGAGTTCCTTGATCTGATCCGGTGCGCCTCGTACGACCATTTCCACGGCTTCCCGGTCGTTGATCCAGTCGCCGGCAATCATTGTGTCTTCAATATGCTTGTCGAAATTGTCTACCAGCAGGTTTGTTACCGAAGCAATGCCTCCCTGCGCGAAATAGGTGTTCGCTTCTTCCAGCTCTGTCTTGCAGATGATGGCTACTTTCCCTTTATCGGCTACCTTCAAGGCGAGGCTCATGCCAGCGATACCGGAACCGATCACTAAGAAATCGAATTGTTGTACCATAGTTTATATCCTTTGTGGCTGACAAAGTTAGGAATTAACTTATTTAGTTGTACCTTATACAGCCCGCTTTCGTGCAAAATAGTCCGCATTACTGATTCTTTGGATATTTTAAACTTCTCGTCGTAAACATCTCAGAATGGAACCCTGTTCTATTGGGGCATTGGATATCCTGCTAATTATTAACACTTAAACGTTTTAAAATATGAAATCTAAAGTTGTATTGAACGCTCTGGCCTTGTTGTTTGCGGCTGGTGCGATGGCTCAGGATTGTACGTTCTTTTTCCCGCAGACCAAAGGTACGCAGCTCGTAAAAAAAGGCTATGATGCAAAAGGAAACCTGCAGAGTGTGATGACCTACACGGTCGATGAAGTGAAGAACATCCCGTCCGGCCTGGAAGTGGAAGCCGATTATGTGTTCAAAAATAGCGCAGGTACGGTTTATGACAAGGGTGACCTAGAAGCATTCTGCCGAGATGGTGAGTTCTTTATCGAGATGAAGGAGACTTTGTCAAATCCGTCTTTCGTGTCGACCATCCAGTCTGATCTGGCTGCTACCGAAGCAGTCATTAACTATCCGAGTGTATCGAACGCTCCGTCCAATAATGGCGACGATATGTATTTCGATGATGCAACCATTCAGATCTACTCGAAGAAGAATCGGAAGGATCGCAAAAACGTGTCTATCTACGACCGCGAATATGTGACGACCGAACAGGTAGCGACTCCCGCCGGCACGTTCGACTGCACGAAAGTAAAATATAAAATCAAATCCCGCTCCCCGAAGGAAACGATCGAGGGCTATGGATATGAATGGTACGCTCCGAATGTGGGTGTCGTAAAGAACGAACAGTATAATAACAACAATCAGTTGCAATACTATACTGTCCTCGAAGTTGTAAAGTAATGTAAGATATATTCCTTTTTGGGAATTGTTTGACCGGTTTAAGTGGATGCGTTGTTACTGAGAAGTTGCAGCGCATTTTCTTTTCCCTGAATCGCCAAAAGAAATAAAATGATTATCTTTCGGCAAAATTCAGGATATGGACAGAGTCTTTAAATCGAAAGTAGGTTGGTGGTATCATCTGATACTGTTGGTGATGGCGGCAAGCACTGTTGCTGCATTTGTGGGCGGCAAGTCTCCCGTAACGATGATCGTGCTGCTGTTGTTTACATTGGAGTGTATTCACATGCTGTTGTCGACCTGGTATAAAATAACGGCGGATGGTTATCTGATTGCCCATTGCAGTTTTTTCCCGGAAAAGCGGATTCCTATTTCGGAGATTAGTGCCGTCGAGGTGACAGTGATGCCTGTCTCGAGCTACGCCCTGTCACTGGACCGTCTGATCATCTACAAAGGCGACACGCAGTGGCTATTGATTTCGCCGGTCAACAAGCAGGACTTCGTCAAGCTGTTGAAGAAGCATAATTCCGATATCCGGATAAAGGAACCGGTTATCTAAAACTTAAAAACAGATTACCATGAAAGCACGGATTCGGAAAAACCAGAAAGATTGGCATGTATACATCTTCTGGATTTTATTAGGAGTATTTGCATTGTTGGTTATTATGGATGCTTTCAGCGAGGACAAATTTGATCGACTACCCTTGATCCTTTGTTTCCTGCCGTTAACTATACTTCAGTTACGTCCGTATCAGATAACGGATAGGGACATGTTGCACGGAAACGGGCAAATCGACGTGAAACTGATCTCCCGGCTCGAATGCAGCGGTAACAAAGTCGTCGTCTATTACTCCCGTATGGAAGGAGGCATAGAGAGGCGCTCCTCTTTTTATCCGGCCGACAAGGAAGAATTTATTTCGATCTTACAACAAATTAATCCCAATATAAAATTTAATTAAATCTGAGAACATGAAATACGATGTTGCCATAATCGGAGGCGGTCCCGCCGGTTATACGGCTGCCGAGAAGGCGGCTGCGGGTGGCTTGTCCACCGTGCTTTTTGAGAAGAACGCGTTAGGCGGTGTGTGCCTGAATGAAGGATGCGTGCCGACAAAGACTTTGCTTTATTCTGCGAAAGTGTTTGATACGATCAAACACGCCCCCAAATATGCGGTAAGTGCGGAGAATCCTGCTTTCGATTTCCCGAAGATCATCGCTCGTAAAAATAAAGTCGTAAAGAAACTGACAGCCGGCATCCGCATGAAGATGAAGGAGAACGGCGTGGAAGTGGTGAGCGGCGAAGCCGAAATCAAAGGGCGGGCAGCCGACGGAACGATCACTATCGCCTCGGGCGAAGCTGTTTATGAAGCCGCCAACCTGCTTATCTGCACCGGTTCGGAAACTGTCATACCTCCCATTCCCGGATTGGCGGAAACGGAGTACTGGACAAGCCGTGAGGCGTTGCTGTCTAAAGAACTGCCGACTTCGCTGGTGATCATCGGTGGCGGTGTGATCGGCATGGAGTTCGCCTCCTTCTTCAACAGCATGGGAACGGAAGTGCATGTGGTCGAGATGCTGGATAAGATTCTCGGTCCGATGGATAGGGAGCTGTCCGAGATGTTGCAGGTCGAATATGCCAAACGGGGCGTCAAGTTCTATTTAGGACATAAGGTGACTGCCGTAAACGGCGGCGATGTGACGGTCGAGAAAGACGGCGAGACATCAGTCATCCAAGGCGAAAAAGTCCTGTTGAGCGTAGGCCGTCATCCCGTGACCAAAGGTTTCGGCTTGGAAACACTGGCCCCCGAACCTTTCCGCAACGGGATCAAAGTGAACGGATTTATGCAGACTTCCGTCCCGAATGTGTATGCCTGCGGCGATATCACCGCTTTCTCCCTGTTGGCCCATACGGCTGTCAGCGAAGCGGAAGTGGCTGTCGATCATATTTTAGGTAAGAACCGCAGCATGAGTTATAAAGCCATTCCGGGCGTTGTTTATACCAACCCCGAAATCGCGGGTGTCGGCAAGACCGAAGAGGAGTTGCAAGCTGAAGGAACTCCTTACACCGTCAAGAAGATACCGATGGCGTTCTCCGGCCGCTTTGTCGCTGAAAACGAGCAGGGCAACGGCGTCTGCAAGCTGATTTTGGCTGAAGACGAAACGATCATCGGCGCCCACCTTTTGGGAAATCCGGCCTCCGAGCTGATCGTCATAGCCGGGATCGCTGTCGAAAAAGGCATGAAGGCCTCCGAGCTGAAGTCCATCGTCTTCCCACATCCGACCGTAGGCGAGATCCTTAAGGAAGCGCTCTGATATTTTATTCCCCATACATGCCCGATCCCGATCCATCCCGGCGACTGTTCGATGGATCGGGATCTTTTTGTTGAAAGTCCTGCTTTAATCAACCTGAAGTGTGGAATGTTTTATCTGTTTCCATGAGGAGAAAATAACTTTTCTCGCCAGTGAAAATTTGTTTTCTATGGGAAGAAACAAAAGATTCATGCCAATGGAACAAAATTTCCCCCTCTATGAAACTGCTCCGAAACGGGTAGCCGTTCGTCCTTACCAGGATAGGAGTTGGTTTCATTTAGCTGATGTTTCTTCGAAAATATCCTTATAAGATGCTGAAAATGCTACAGGTTACCAAAAAAATCATTTACTTTGCAAACTTAATAATGTGCCAATGCACAAAAATGGCACATTGGCACATTAATTAATTGGCAAATTATTATTATGGCACAAGAAGATGTATTTAAGAAATTAGTTTCGCACTGTAAAGAATACGGGTTTGTATTCCCCTCTTCAGAGATTTATGACGGTTTAGGAGCAGTGTACGATTATGGGCAGTATGGCGTAGAGTTGAAAAATAACATAAAGAAATACTGGTGGGACAGCATGACGTTGTTGCACGAAAATGTAGTCGGCATCGATTCGGCTATCTTTATGCACCCTACTATCTGGAAGGCATCCGGCCATGTCGACGCGTTCAATGACCCTCTGATCGATAACAAGGATTCCAAGAAACGCTATCGTGCCGATGTACTGATCGAAGATCACCTGGCGAAGATCGAGGAGAAGATAAATAAGGAAGTGGCCAAGGCTGCGAAGAAGTTTGGTGATGCTTTCGATGAAGCCCAGTTCCGCGCGACGAACGGACGCGTGCTTGAATATCAGGCTAAGTGGAACGAGATCCACGAACGCTACTCGAAAGACATGAATGATTCCAATTTCGAAGACCTGCGCCAGCTGATCCTGGATTGCGAAATCGTTTGCCCGATCTCCGGAACCCGTAACTGGACCGATGTCCGCCAGTTCAATTTGATGTTCTCTACGGAGATGGGTTCTACTTCAGACGGTGCCATGAAAGTATATCTGCGGCCGGAAACAGCACAGGGTATTTTCGTCAACTTCCTGAACGTACAGAAGACCGGCCGCATGAAAATACCTTTCGGTATCGCTCAGATCGGTAAGGCTTTCCGTAACGAGATCGTTGCCCGTCAGTTCATCTTCCGTATGCGCGAGTTCGAACAGATGGAAATGCAGTTCTTCGTTCGTCCTGGCGAAGAGATGGAATGGTTCAAGCAGTGGAAGGCTACTCGTCTGAAATGGCACCAGGCAATGGGATTGGGTAATGAAAAATATCGTTATCACGATCACGAAAAGCTGGCCCACTATGCAAATGCGGCTACTGATATCGAATTCGAAATGCCGTTCGGTTTCAAGGAAGTGGAAGGTATCCATAGCCGTACGAATTTCGACTTGAGCCAGCACGAAAAGTTTTCCGGCAAGAAAATCCAGTATTTCGACCCCGAACTGAACCAGAGCTATACTCCGTATGTAATCGAGACCTCTATCGGTGTAGACCGCGTGTTCTTGAGTGTGATGGCCGGTTCTTATTGCGAAGAGACATTGGAAAACGGCGAAACACGTGTTGTATTGAAGTTGCCCGCAGCGTTGGCGCCTATCAAGCTCGCCGTATTGCCGTTGGTGAAGAAAGACGGTCTGCCTGAAAAGGCTGAGGAGATCATGAAGATGTTGCGTTTCGATTTCCGTTGCCAGTATGACGAAAAAGATTCTATCGGCAAGCGCTATCGTCGCCAGGATGCTATCGGAACCCCGTACTGTATTACAGTTGACCACGATACTTTGAAGGATAATTGTGTCACGATCCGTTTCCGCGATACGATGGAACAGGAACGTGTGAGCATCGACAAGTTGCATGACATTATCTCCGAAAAGGTAAGCATGAAGAATTTATTAAAAAAGATAATGGAATAAACGCATGAAGAAATACCTGCATATCGCGTTGATGTTGTTGTGTGTCTTCGTTGTCTCTTCTTGCAAGGATGATGACGATGATACTGAAGCTGTTGAAAGAGAGGTTTATAAGTTGGAACAGGACATTGCCTTCCAGGCAAAAGTAAATGAAACCGGTTTTGTAAGATGGTATTCGGAAGCCGGTGATGGTTATGTTTGTGCCAAACTGATTGAAAAGGGGAATGGCAAGCAAGCCTATTTCAATAGCCGTGTCTCGGTCTACTATAAAGGTTCTTTGACAGATGGAACGGAGTTTGATGCCCGGTTGTTTGAAGACGGTACGCCCTTCAAGTGTGCGGTCAGTTCATACTATGCGAATTATTCGAACTCCAATCCGAATGGATATGGTTCCGTCATATCTGGTTGGACAGTTGCTTTGCAACATATGGTTGAAGGAGATAAATATGAGGTTTGGATTCCGCAGCAGCTAGCCTATGGCGCAAGCGACAACGGTGATATCCCGGCTTATTCGACTTTGATATTCGAAATCGAGCTGGTATCGGTGGATGAGCAGGCAGCTTCGGCAAGTTAAAAGTTGATTTATAAAAGAATAAAAAGGGGGTGTCTATACAATGTGTAGGCAGCCCCTTTCTACTTTTTATTTCTTCTGTTTCAATATCCTCTGTGCACAGTCCGAGAACACTACGATCGCCCCGGCAATGATTGCCGTATCTTTTATTACTAGTCTGCCTACCCCGGTCAGCAGTGGGAATCCATGTTCTCCGCTTCCCAAGTCCGGTACCCATACTTCAGGTGTCGTCACCAGGAAAGAGAGCGTTCCGATCGTCATGATAATGGCAAGTCCTGCACCTACCAGGCCAATTTTAGGGGAGAAAATACCTAAGAACGTCAGGATACCGATCGCCATGATCAGAATGCCTAACCCGTGCGAGAAGCCGTACGTGTTGTTTTCCACATGCCACTGATGTTTGGCCTCGTTGAATTCCCCCTCTTTTAGTTTATATTCTTTATATTCGGGAGCGCTTTTCGTATAGAAGAAGCTCATAAAAGGACTGTTCGCCACAAACGGCACGATACCTTCTGCTTCATAGTTATAGAATTTCAATCCTCCGATCCATACGAAGATGATCAGGATTGCCACGCGGATCAAGTTAATGCCCAACTTTTGAGTCGAAGCTGCAATGTTCAGGAAAGTGTAAAATAGATTACTTAATTTAGTCGTCATGTCTTTGCTGTTTTATATGTTTGTTTTATAATGCAAATATCGGCCCATTGTGGCTTGCGGTAAATGGCAATTCTGCCGGATAACTTATCAATTTTTCCCGATCTGGTTATTTATAGGCAAAAGAAACCCCTATAAACAATTAAAGGCTGTCTCACGACAACCCCTAACCAAACTTTGTTAACCTTAAATCTAATACTATTATGAAAAAACCACAAT
>NZ_MNQY01000078.1:0-9427 GCF_001915675.1 Parabacteroides sp. merdae-related_45_40
CTTTGTCATATCAGTAACTTTCACAGGAATATAAACCGAAAAACACAAACAAGATGGACAAACGAATCTTATTGCCTTTAGTAATCCTGCCCGCTTTCCAGACAGGAAACATGCAGGCAGCCGACCAGCCTGCCAAGCGGCCGAACATCATCCTCTTTATGGTTGACGATATGGGATGGGAAGACACTTCCCTGCCTTTCTGGACAGAAAAGACGCATTATAACGAAGTCTACGAGACGCCCAACATGGAACGACTCGCCCGCCAGGGAGTCATGTTCACCCAGGCGTATGCCAGTAGCATCAGCTCCCCGTCCCGTTGCAGCCTGATCACGGGGACGAATGCCGCCCGCCACCGTGTCACCAACTGGACGCTCCAGAAGAACAAGACGACCGACCGCAAAGACAGCCTGCTCGACATACCGAACTGGAACTACAACGGCGTCAGTCAGGTTCCGGGGACCAACAATACCTTCGTCGGGACTTCTTTCGTCCAGCTCCTGAAAAATAGCGGTTATCATACGATCCACTGCGGGAAAGCCCATTTCGGCGCGATCGACACTCGCACCACTGGGGATTCGAAGTCAACATTGCCGGTCATGCCGCCGGCGGTCTGGCAAGTTATTTAGGCGAAGAGAATTACGGCCATACGAAGGACGGCAAACCGACTTCGCTGATGTCCATCCCCGGCCTCGAAAAGTATTGGGGCACGGAAACATTCGCTACCGAAGCCTTGACATTGGAGGCGATCAAGGCGCTCGACAAGGCGAAGAAATACAACCAGCCGTTCTACCTCTACATGTCCCACTATGCCATCCATATTCCACTGAATAAGGACATGCGCTTCTACGAGAAATACAAAAAGAAGGGAATGACAGACCATGAGGCAGCCTACGCCACCCTGATCGAAGGGATGGACAAGAGCCTGGGCGATCTGATGGACTGGTTGGAAAAGAACGGGGAGGCAGACAATACGATCATCCTCTTCATGAGCGATAACGGCGGCCTTGCCTCTACGTCCGAATGGCGTGACGGCCCGTTGTACACGCAGAACTATCCGTTGCTGAGCGGCAAAGGTTCCCTTTGCGAAGGGGGTATCCGCGAACCGATGATCGTCAGTTGGCCGGGAGTAGCCCAACCGAATACCCGTTGCGACAAATACCTGCTGATAGAAGACTTCTACCCGACTATTCTGGAAATGGCCGGAGTGAAGGACTACGAGACGGTGCAACCTATCGACGGCATCAGCTTCGTTCCTCTGCTCACCGGGACGGGCGATCCTTCCAAAGGGCGTTCCCTCTTCTGGAATATGCCGAACAACTGGGGCAACGACGGTCCGGGCATCAACTTCAACTGTGCGGTCCGCAATGGCGACTGGAAACTGATTTACTATTACGGTACCGGCAAGAAAGAACTGTTCAACATCTCCGACGATATCGGCGAAAAGAACGACCTTAGCACCCGTCACCCGGAAATCGTCAAACGCCTCTCCAAAGAACTCGGCGACCACCTCCGTAAAGTAGATGCCCAACGGCCATCTTTCAAGGCGACAGGAAAGGCTTGCCCGTGGCCGGATGAGATAAATTAACATAGCATGGGACTGCGTCCTATATAGGCTGTTTTCTCAAAATAATAGAATGAGGCATAACCTCATATTGATCAAAATATAAATTAAAAAGAGAGTGAAAAGAAGAGAGTTTCTTTTTTGGCATAAGCAGGGAGGGGATACCGGACTGTCAGGAAACGAAAAGAAACAAAAAAGGGCATCCTCGTGGACGCCCTTTCTCATTCAATACTAAATATGGATTAGTATACATTTACCTTAATAACTTTCGTATTTCCGACATTGGTTAATTTCACAATGTAAATGCCTTTTGTTACCGGTATTCGCGCATAGCTACTGATACGTGCATTGTAGACGATCTTACCGATCATGTTCACAACGGTCACTTGTAGCGACTGAATCGGATTCACATAAATATTTCCCTTTCTTCCAAACACTTCCGTATTGGCAAGGGCTTCTTCAAGGCCGGTTGCAAAGTCAACCGTCACTTCACAAGTAGCGATCACGTCACCGATCTTAGCTGTGATCGTAGCTGTTCCGACTTTAAGCCCCTTTACGGTTACCTTGTTGCCATCGGCTGTCACGCTGGCGATCGTCGGATCGCTACTGCTCCATGTCACTGTTTTACCGGAAGGAGAAACAGTTGCTTCCAAAACGAATTCTTCGAGACGTGGAAGAGCTTTTGTCGTTGCATCCAAAGAGATCGTAACGTTTTCGTCTCCATCACCACCAGAAGGAGGAGTAACAGGGTCGGACTTGGTTACAGCCGTATTATTCACAATGATAACGCAATTGTCATTATCTGTTGCTTTTACAGAGAATGGATTAGAACCTGTAACAGTTACATATTGGTTAACACCAGCATTAGCTTTAACCGTTTCACCTGATTCACGAACTACATATGTAATATTATTCTTTAAATTAGTCGCATCTGTTGCCTTTTCCGGCAAAGTTGCCTCCAACGTAGATTTAGAAATATTACCTTTAGCCGTATTGCCTTCGGTAGCTAAAACATAGTTACTATTATTATCCTTCAATGCTAGCTTGATATCCTTATCTAAACCGACATTGGCATCGCCGGTAAATGTTGCCGTAACTGTCGGTACGGTCTCTTCTGTCAATAATCCCGTTGCAGAATAATCCGTCAAATCAATTGTATTGGTTCCATCATAATATTTACTTATCTGGCTGGTCACAATCAGTGTACGTTTAGAGATTTCACCACTCAAGGATATGGCTTTCAACTCATAGTTATCTGCATTATTTCCTTTCAGAACAATATCTTTTGACGGAAGAATACTTTTATTACCTGCATCTTTGCTTGTATAGTTGAACGATACACCTTCCAAATCAAGAGAAGCACCTTCGGCTGCATCCAACAGCAATGCGATATTGGCTGTTGTTGTACCGTCATACTCTTTATTTTGGCCGGACACAGTCACATTCAATGTAGCAGGAACCACATCAATAGTCTTAGAAGCAACAGCGTCACCTACTTTAACCAGGATAGCACCTGTTCCTACACCTGTTCCCTTAATATAATACTTATCATCGTTCTTCTTATATACAGTAATTACGGAAGGGGTTGTCGATTCCACCGTATAGGTTCCACTGACAGTTATGTTCAAGACTTTTTCTTCACTATAGCCAAGCTGGCTACCGACAGCCTTTGTCATCGGAGCTTTACGGGAATAGTAAGAAGCAGAAGCGACATTTTCCAAGCTGATCGTTACAGCAGGTGCTTGCTTTTCTTTAATGATAGTATTACCGGTTACGATTCCATCAGGATATGTCAACCTTGCAAATACTTTCCCTGTTTCTGTTGCATCAGCAATTTCCGGTGTGCCGAGATTTTCCCAGCCACCGTTATCGACAACCATGCCTGCAGCACCAGCATTTCCTTCCGTATTATAAGTTACGATAGTCGGAATTCCCTTTATAATGGAAACATCACCTCCGATCGGTTGAACACCTGCGTAATCGTAATTACGGAACGTAACACCAGTCATATCTATAGAATATTTGCCTGATGCCTCTTTCACACTGATTGTTCCGGTGTATAAGCCCGGTGTAGTAATCAGTTCACCATTTACAAGACCTTCAGCATCCAATTTATAAGACAATGAAGTTGTTTTGTAACTGCGCTTCACGTTAGATGCGAAAATGGAAGTGATCTTGGCTTTTGATATTTTGGCTGTCGGATTAGCCGGTTGAGCCAAGACATAGTTACCAGTATTGTTATTCAAAGAACATTCGCCTTTAAGAATTACAGTCTTCGCACTTTCACTGGCGTTCTTATCTGTAAAAGTGCCTGCTACACTTGTAGTATTGAGAGTAACCAATGATGCATCTTTTTCCAAAATACCTTCAGCCGTAAAAGAAACTTCGGCATCAAGTTTACCATCATAAACCTTATCCTTTGCAACAGCTTTGACCGTTACCAATTTAGGTTCAACCTTAATCGTTTGTTTAGCGATAGCTGTTACGTACTCCGCTTTAGTAGCTGTTATCGTTACAGTAGCCTCTCCTGCTTTTACAGCTTCTACTTCTGTCGAATCAGAATTGAACTTTATGGCTTCACCTGTAATAGTATAAACAAGCTTGGCATCAGCTTCCGTACTTGCAACAGCTATACCGGCTGTACTTCCGTAAGTCATACGGGCAGGAACCGATGTGAAGTTTACATTTTGCAATTTTGCAGCCAAATTAACTTCTCCGGAAGTTACTGTATCAGAAACAAGAGTTTCGTTTGCTACAACTGTAAGTTCTACTGTATACATTGCGGCTGTAAGTTTTATATTTTCAGTTTTGAAAGTACCGTCCTTTGCAACATTGACAGTTGTTCCAGGGCCAGAGCCATCTGTTTTCGGTATAACTGTCGCCTTCAACTGATCAGTCGGTGTACCACCATTGGACAAGATACGGCCAACAACAGATATAGAAGCCTGATCGCCTACTCCATTTACTGTTACAGCCGTGATTTCAGCTTTCGGTGCAACAGCATTCACTTGAAGTGAATCAGCTTTATAATAGATTTCGTAATTATTGGAAGTATAGCCATAAGGCATTATAGGATACTTACCTGCTAAAGATACATCGGTTGCCGGGCAATCAAATTGGAGTGTACCACCTAAAACACTCGCATCTTCGCCATTTACAAATGCAGTTCCATCAGCCAAAGCTGCTGTGAAAGTTTTGGTACTAACCTTACCAAAGTCTATTGCATCCGAAGTGGCAGTTTTATAAATCAGTTTCACTTTCTTGATCGTATCCATCACACCGGTTATTTCTGCCAGTTCGTAATAGTCACCATAACTATCTTTCAAAGCAGCCGTTACGGTCACCGGCTGTACGCCAGCGTCAGCAGAAAGAGCTTCACCTGTAGTCGGAACAGTAATAACACCTTCAGAAGTATGATCCCCCACAAGACCGTCCACTTTCATATCGGTTGTAACCAAACCAACCTCTTTGCTACCATTATAGGGTCTTGTCGTAGCCGTAATACCCGTGATAGTCAATGTCTTTTTCAGAACATCCAAAGACTGTGTAACAGCAGTATCACCCACAGCCAAAGTTAGATTAACCTTACCCGGTTTCAATATCTGCAAAGAGTCTTTTTCTATTTTCACTACCGCCTCGTTATCGACAGTAATCTTAACTTTTCCAGCTTTATAATAAGCACTGTCAACATTTGTCAGCAACGGCAAAGTAGGCTGTCCGTAGATAACGGATGCCGGAACAGAAGTAATCGCAAAGTCCAAACCGCCGGTAGCACCGTTAACCCAAACAGAAAAAGTTTTGTCTCCTTCTGTTACCTTTGTTTTGAACCATCCGTTACCAACGACATAACTTGCGGGTGCATCCACAGCATCAGATTTAATGGCAACTTTTTCTGCAAAGCAACATCCCGAACCGATTATAAATGCAGGAGATTCTGTAACTTCTTGTCCTTTATCCACATTTACACCATACCATTCGTTACCGGAAGTACAGAAATTGGTTGCAGAAACAGTTGAGCCGTTTACGATCAGACCGGCTGCTTTATTGTTTCTTGAGATTATATTATCCAATGTAACGCCAGTTGATATGTAGACATTAATACCACTACCTGAACCTTCTGCTAGAGATTTAGACCCATCTATTACCAAGTTTTTCAAAGCTACATCGTTTGCCTGAATACTAACAAGATGCTTACTGCTTCCATCTGAACCGGACCAATCATCGGCTGCAATAAGAATTGTGGAATCTTTATCGGTAATCGTACCCTGCAAGATCACAGCTTCTTTGATTGTCAACTGCTTGCTTAACTCATACGTTCCAACAGGAAGCAGTATAGTCTCACCCGCAATTGCATGATCGAGCTTGCTTTGCAAATCCTGTTCACCATAACAAATAAGTCCGGAAGCCGGATCATAAGTTTTTCCATTTATAGTCAACTTATCATGCGCTTTCTCTTCTTTATCCCGATATGAATAAACTGGATTTTCACCGATTTTTCCGTTCAATTGAGAATTAGTGATTTCAATCGTATTGTCTGCCAATACAGATTTATCACCAGAGCCATGCCAGCCTAAATTAATAATAGCGGCATGTAAAGTTTTTCCTTCCAGCTTATAATAATTTTCACCATAAAGAGCCGAAAGATGGCTACCCTTAACAGTAACCTTATTCCCATAAGAGCGGATATCCAATGCAGACAAGGCACGTACACCCGCCTCGTTAGTACCTATATTCTCATCAGTAGCCTCCAAAGTAGAACCGTCAATGGCGAGCGTCACACCATTATATTTTTCTTGTAATACAATGACTCCATATCCCTCATTTGAAATAGTAGCTGATTTCAGTGTGGCATTCTTTATATCTATAGACGTACCTGTACTTGCCAATGTCCCATCACCGGTCGTCAAACCGCCGGCACTTGTCATTATTGCAGCCCACCCTTTAATCGTACCACCATCAATCGATACTGTCTGTTTTTCATTGCGAACACTTACCCCATAATAGCGAGCTGTGATATCCGTATTCTTCAATGTCAGTTTAGCCCCGGCACCCATCAATCGCACACCATTATTTGCATTATCAATCATGCAATCAGTTATAGTAATATCTGGAGCTTCATTACCTTTATCCGTTCCTACTTCAATTGCATGTACATCAGTCGAAGAGGCAGACAAATGCAAATTATTGAAATTTACTTTTGTACCATATGTTGCTGTCACTTGGACTGTTCCGGTAAGGGTTGTTTTGTCTTTGCCGGCCCCCTCTATCGTAAGAGATTTATCCAAGACAAATTTCTGAGGAAAAGTAAAAGAACCTTCCGGGAAAACAACTTTATCACCATCCAAAATCGAAATTTTTGTCAGCAATGTTGTTATATCACTGGCGGCATTTCGTAAAGAGCCGTCTTGCTTATAAACGGTAATACAGGGTTTACCTCCCTCCGACTGGAATTTTACATTTTCGATGCCATTTATAGTTAATGCTGCCGTTGATGCCAAAGTAAATAAAGTCGGTGTATATATATCATTATTAGACTGAATAAGACAAGTATCAGCATCCACAGGGACAATTTTCCAAGTTCCTTTAGTGTTGTTACGGATATCGGCTACAACCATATAGGTATTGACACTCGATTGGATTTTCTTATTGGTTGCCGTGATACGACACTTCGAATCCATTGTCAAATCCATTTTTTGGCAATTATCCAATACAATTGTTCCAAAACCATCGGACGGTCCATTAAAATAAGAACGTCCGTTCAATCGGGTATCACTTATTTTCACAGTATGAGGGAAAGCATCCTGAACTTGATCGCCACGCAAGTACAAAGCAGACCAAGCTGTAATATCACTCCCTTCAATATTGATAACAACCGGTACAGCAGAAGCCTTTTGATTATTAGTAAACAGGGCATAATAGTTTACATCAACTACTGAGTTTTTTATATTATATGTAACCGGATCTTTGACCAAAGTCATTCTCGGCCAAGAACCGATACCGATCACATACGAATAACCAGAAGCACCTGCTGGTCCGTCAATTTTGCTATTCTCCATATTAAGTGTATGTCCGGCTCCATCCCTAAAACATAATCCTCTCTGAAAACCTTTTGACATATACATATGGGAAGCGACAAAATTCACCGTATTATTATCAACTTCAAGTTGGGAAACGATACCAAAACAAGTCGTAGAGCCACCATCGGCAGTACCAGCCCCTTCAATATTCAATTTAACGTCAAGAAAGGAAACCGTTGTATTGGATGATTTAATATCGACTAAGCCTCTTCCCGTCGCCGTTGTTGCTGCAATTTGCAAAGAACTAAAAGAAATATTTCCCTTTTCGGAAAGAGTTATATCGAACGGAGACTTTATGACAACTTTATTAGAATCAGTCCCAATAATACTAATCCCGGATTTTGTAATCAGGAAAGTTCCGGATGCAGCAGTATAGTCTCCATTCGATAGACTAACCACAATACTGTCTGATTCAGTTTTAGCATTAGCATCCCTCAAAATTTCGTCCAACGATATTTTCACAATAGGATCTTGTTCGGTTCCTGTACCTCCTGATCCACTCCCAGTCTTGTAATAAGTAATAGATTGAGCTTGCATCCATCCCACACTCGTTATCGCCATAAAGACTGATAACAACATAAGTAATCTTGTTTTCATAATTTTACCCTATTAAATTATTAATATTAAGTTTATTGAATAATCTATTTCCTTATACTTTTCTCACATCACTAACTTTACCCTATCTTATTCATTTCTAGAAAAATAGTTAACAATAGCAACATCATGTATTTTGACGACCGAAAACGATCGTTTTTTTTAGTCATTTTTAGGCTGGATGCGGGTTTAGATAATATCCTAAGTGAAATTTTACGATAACTATTGATAATTAAGGCGTTTTTATTTTGAAAAAGTTTGGAAGATTGAAAAAAAATGTTGACTTTTGAATGACTAAAAAAAACGATCGTTTATTTTAGTCATTTTTTTTGTAGATTTTTGATATGAAAATAATATTTGATTATCAAATGATATTAGTATTTTAGAAAAAACTCTTACATTTTTATTAGAAAACCTGCCAGGAGTTTTCTAAATGCATTTTCACAAAACAGTATTTTCGGAAAAATTTTCCACAGATATCGCACGTTCCTCCTTATACAGTTTTCACCCGATGCTATTTACAGTTTTTCAATCTGTTACGTTTATATTCCCCTTGCACGACACGTACGACCAACCCCTTTTTACATCACTGTGTAAGGGCTGCTTCCACAGTCCTTTTTTCATTCCGGGAATTTGGCCCTTTCCTATCGCCCCATGTGGCATAAAATTTTCACCTAACTTTAGAAAATGTTACTTGCTAATGATGGGATTGGAAATAGGTTTGAGAACCTCGTCTTTTTTAAGGAGCGCACTGAAGTAATCGCACCAAAATCACAACTAAATACCGTATTTCATATAAATATTGGTTCTTCGTCACTTTCGGGGCAGCAAATATGCTAAAGGGCTTTATCTATGGACTATAAATCAACAGTTCCTATTATGTAACATTGTCCGGTACGCATCAAGGAGTCCGGTCTGCGGTCAGTCTAGCAATCATGTGCTTGAACTACCCTGAAAGTGACGAAGAATCAGTTTTTCTGCAAATCTTCTATCACTCTATCACTACAAAAGTTTCAGATATTGATATTCAAGCGTTATAGCAGTGATACAGGATGTTTTCCTGTATCACTGCCTCTATCACTCCTGAAACAGGATATTTTTATCATATGATTGGAAACCAACATATTGCCTTCTGTTACTTTTGAAAAAGCATATAAAATAATCGAATAAACAAATGTAAAAACGAATATAATAG
>NZ_MNQY01000079.1:0-272 GCF_001915675.1 Parabacteroides sp. merdae-related_45_40
TATCATAGTTGAATTTATATGACTGTATAACAGTTTGTTATTCTATGATAGTTCCTGTTTTCAACTATCATTCATCTATCATAACCATCATGGGGAAAAACAATAAATTATTATATATCAGCCTTCTATCAAATTCATGATGTGTCCCGAAGTTGACACAAAACAGCATAAAAAGGCTCGTTTTTTCATGAAGACAAGCTACTTTTTTGGTGAAAACAACTTGAAAAGTTTCTTCAGACCCGGGTGGAAGGGTATGGGAGATCCGGGTGTGG
>NZ_MNQY01000079.1:380-9021 GCF_001915675.1 Parabacteroides sp. merdae-related_45_40
TTTCTGATTATAATCCAGTGGAGTTCCTGTTTTTTAACGCAAACAGTCCCTTACGATTTACGTTTCCCCTATATTTGCCATAATCATATATAAAAGACATTTTCAAGATGGAAAAGAGTTGGATTATCAGAGTTTTTTGGGGCGCTCTCTTTTGGCGGAAGGAGCTTGGAATTCCGAGATATGGTAGTGACGATTGAAGGCGATAAACTTGTGCCATACGCAGGCAATATAGGCATGGCACTTGTTAATCAGTTCGAGAAGGTGGCTATCAATTTTAATGATTGCTTTGTTGTGTTTGAGTAGTTTGTTTCCCTTTTCTTTCATGCTCAAGCATGGAAATCGGAAGTATTTATGTACTTTTGTAAGCATGAAAACATTTGTAATAGCAGGATGCGGACGGCTTGCCGGAATCGTTTCGGAAGCTGTCGTCAAAGGGTTGTTGCCCGAATATGAGTTGGTGGGAGTCTATTCGCGTACGGTAGCCAAGGCGGAACGTATTGCCGGTCGGATGGCAGAGGCAGGGAAAAGCTGTGCCGTCTGTACTACGGCGGATGAGTTGCTGGCCTTGAAACCCGATATACTGGTGGAGACGGCTTCTCCGGCCGCTCTTCGGGAGTTCGCTGTTCCGGCGTTGAAGAACGGGACTTCTATCGTGACCCTTTCGATCGGTGCGCTGGCCGATGATGCGTTTTACCGGGAAGTATGCGAAACGGCCAAGGAGAACGGGACACGTATCTATATCGCTTCGGGAGCTACCGGAGGGTTCGATGTCTTGCGCACAGCAGCCTTGATGGGGAAGGCGACTGCCCGTTTCTACAATGAAAAGGGACCTGATGCCTTAAAAGGAACACCGGTCTATGAGGAGGCTTTGCAGAAAGAACAGAAAGTCGTGTTTACCGGCAATGCGGTGGAAGCCATCCGCCTGTTCCCTACGAAAGTGAATGTCACGGTAGCCGCCTCACGTGCCTCTGTCGGTCCGGAAGCCATGCAGGTGACCATACAGTCGACTCCCGGATTTAAGGGGGACACCCAGCGGGTGGAGATCAGGAACGACCAGGTACATGCCGTCGTGGATGTGTACAGTGCGACGGCCGAGATAGCAGGATGGTCGGTTGTGAACACCCTGCTTAATATCGTTTCACCCGTTGTATTCTGAAAGATTGGCCAGTACCTTTTCGCTCAGACGGTCGAACGCTTGGCGGGTGCGGCCTGTCGAGGCCTGTACGCATCGTACATGCGGATGCTCCAAAAGGTGAGCACCTCCCAAGGCGCCGACGGTATCGCAAAAACAAAGGTTATTGCCCGATAACCATTTGACGAACGGTTCCTCGTCCCAGGCGGGAGACAGTCCTGTGTTGAACAGTATCTTCTTATCACCCAACTTCCGGAATTCGGCCTCGTGCAGCAGAACGGTGTTTTTGTTCAGGCAACAGAAGACGGCTTCGCTTTGCTCAAGCAGTTGGTCTAAGGGAAGGAAACGGTACCCTTTCTCACGAGCCCATTCCTTTTCGCTGCGAGCAAAATAAGATATTTCCGCACCGAAGAACCGGAGTGCATCGGCAATCATGCCGCCTGACTTGCCCAAACCGATGATACCGGCTTTCAGCCCGGTAATCTCACGAACCTCGCCTTCCCAGGCCGGCTGGCCGAACCCGTGGAAGCAGCGTACCAGTTCGCTGATGACATATTCGACTACTCCTTCATCTCCATAATCCCGGATACCTGTGACCTTGATACCGTGCTCGTTGGCATAAATGATATCGACGTTGGCGCTTTCCGGTGAGTAAAGCGAACAGCACATGCCGATATATTTGATATTGGGACATCTTTCCATTACCTCGCGGCGGATACTCGAAGTATAACTCAGCAGCACCGCGTCGGCATCGCCGATGCGACGGACGATCTCCTCGTCATCCGCCGGAATATCGGGGTACATCACTACTTCATTTGCAAACGTGTGCAATGCTTCTTCTGCAGACGGGATCAAACTGACCGGCTCTATCGCTACTATTTTACTAAACATGGCAAATTATTCTTTTTGAAAATATGAAGAAACAAAGATACGTTTTTTTGTAAAGTTTCTATCTTTGTATTCAATTCAATCAATGTAATAAAATAAACTTATTTCTACCCATGAAGAATTCCAGAAGAGACTTCCTTAAAAAGGGAGCGTTGGCAGGGTTCAGTGCCCTGATGATCCCGGAGATCGCAAAAGCCGCTGTTAAAGAAAATACATCCGTACATGCTCCGAAGATTAATCTGAAAAAGGATTGTGTGATCCTGTTCCAGGGAGATTCCATCACGGACTGCGGTCGCGACAGGAATAGTAACCGTTGCAATACGATGGAACAATTCGGTAGTGGCTATGTGCTCTTTACCGCTACGCAGTTGTTGGAGGGGAAAGCGGCTTTGCAGCCGAAGATTTACAATCGCGGCATCAGCGGCAATAAAGTCTATCAACTTCGTGAACGCTGGGAGATCGACTGTCTTGCTTTCCAGCCGGATGTCCTGAGCATCCTGATCGGTGTGAATGATTATTGGCATACGTTGACGCATGGTTATAAAGGAACGGTCGAGACATACGAAAACGATCTGCGTGCTTTGTTGAAATATACGAAAGAGAAACTCCCGAATACGCAAATAGTCCTTTGCGAACCCTTCACTTTGCGTGACGGGGCGGCTATAGAAGATTCCAAATGGTATCCGATGTTCGATGAATTCCGCAAGTCTGCCCGTAAACTGTCGGAAGAATTCAATACCATATTCGTTCCCTTCCAGTCGGGTTTCGATGCAGCGGTGAAGCTGGCTCCGGCACGTTATTGGTCGAATGACGGTGTGCATCCCGATTTACCCGGTCGCCAGCTGATGGCAAACATGTGGATGGAAGCGACTGGATTAAAGTAAGATATGATTTTGAGCGGGTGCAGGCTGTAAAAATAGTGCAAAAAAGTGCAGTCAGGTTTTGGAAAATAAAAAAATACCTCTATCTTTGCACCCGTTATCGCGGAAGTAGCTCAGTTGGTAGAGCATAACCTTGCCAAGGTTAGGGTCGCGGGTTCGAGTCCCGTCTTCCGCTCTAATCGGTAACAGACGCGGTATGAGGCCGCTTTTTTAATGTACTGAAGAAAGGCCCAGGTGGCGGAATTGGTAGACGCGCACGTTTCAGGTGCGTGTGTCGAGAGGCATGCAGGTTCGAGTCCTGTTCTGGGCACCTTTTCTCGCGCAGGTGGTGGAATTGGTAGACACGCTACTTTGAGGGGGTAGTGCCGGTTACGGCGTGTGAGTTCAAGTCTCATCCTGCGTACATACAGATAGTCCATATAGTTAGCTTCAAAAGCTGGTTATATGGATTTTTTTTATTCAAGCAGCCGATTGGGCTTCACTATTCCGTGATCGGTGAAGGTGGTTCACAGATTATGATGAAAAAACCTCATCCACATTCACATGTAGATGAGGTTATACCAAATCAGTTCATATGAAAACAAACTGAAGTAGACTAATACCTTAAACTTAGGAATAGTTTGTTTGATTAATGTAAGTTCTACACTGTAGAACCATTTCTGCAAATTTAATTATCTTTTTGTTATTATACAAACAACGTCTGTTCGGGTTCGTATAAAAAATGATTAAAAAACCTTTGTTGTTTGTTTCCATATCCGGACCATGTAAAAGCCCAGATGCGTAAAAGCGAAAACAAAAGAGATGATCAGCAGGACTTTACTTTCTTCCCAACCGACGGTTTGCTGATGCCAGAGTCCCGTGATCACACAAAGGATGGCAAGGACGATCCCGATCATATTCAGAGCCAGCTGACCGTGGCGGTTCGCCTGATTGTATTCCAGTTTGCTATGCTTGATGCCGTAGCACGCATAAATATCCAGCCCGATCAGCATCCATAGCACCAGCCGTATCCAAGTGTCGGCCGGTAGGAAAAGCATCATGCACAGGCAAGTGATGATCCCGGCAACCGGAACGAACGGAACCAACGGAGTCTTGAAGGCGCGATGCACATCGGGCATTGTCTTTCTGACCACAAGCACACCGGCACAAACCAGGGTGAAGGCGAAAAGGGTTCCGATACTGGTCATTTCACCGGCCAGGCGTGCCGGAACGAAAGCTGCCAGCAAACCGACGAGTACCATGAACAGCAGATTGCTGCGGGCGGGTGTTCTGAACTTTTCATTGATATGTGAAAAGAACGGAGGTAATAGACCGTCGTGGCTCATGCTGAGGAAAACGCGGCTCTGCCCTAACAGCGTCACCATGATGACCGAGCAATATCCGAATAGGATGGCAAGGACGATTGCCTTGTTCATCCAAGGGTAATCCGGATGAAGCACACCCGAAGCATCTACTTCTCCCATATGTTCGATCGCAATTGCTACGGGAGCGATTCCCTGTTGGCCGCCAAATTCGGAATAATGGGCTACGCCCGTCATGACGTGGGCGAACAGCATGTATAATATGGTACAAACGAGCAATGAGACGAGGATTCCGATCGGCATATCTCTTTTGGGGTTCTTGGCTTCCTGGGCAGCCGTACTGACAGCATCGAAACCTAAGAAAGCGAAGAATACGATGGCCGCTCCGCGTAGGACACCCGATAGCCCGTATTCGCCTAACGTGCCGGTGTTTGCCGGAATATAAGGTATGTAATTGTCCGTATTGATATATTTCCATCCTAAAAAGACGAATATCAGGACGACCGACACTTTCAGAAAGACAATGATTCCGTTAAAGATAGAACTTCCTTCCGTCCCGCGGATCAGAAAGAGGCTCATCAGGACAACGATCAGGAATGCTGGGATATTGACAATCCCTCCATCCCAGGGACAGGCGGTAAAAGCGGTCGGCAGGTCGATTCCGAGCCCTTCCAAAAAGACGACGAGATAACGGCTCCAACTGATGCTGACCGTTGTCGCGGCAACCGTATATTCCAGAACCAAATCCCAACCGATAATCCAAGCGATCAGTTCGCCCATCGTCGCGTATGAGTATGTATAGGCACTCCCGGCAACTGGAATCATCGAAGCAAACTCTGCATAACAAAGTCCGGCAAAGCAACATCCGATTGCTGCAATGGCAAATGAAAGTGTAATGGCTGGTCCTGTATATCCGGCGGCGACTGTTCCGGTTATGGAGAAAAGGCCGGCTCCGATAATAACCCCGACGCCGAGTGCGACCAGGCTCCAAGGGCCTAATACTCGTTTTAATGATTTACTTCCTGTTTGATTGGCTTCGGCCTGCAGGGCCTCCAAAGGCTTTTTAATGAATAATCCCATCGTTTATTTGTGCATAGTTATAAATTTGGGCACAAAGGTAGGGATTGCCCGGATGATATACAAATGCTAATTGTGAATGGGCAACCGCCTCCATACGAAGCTGGGAATCAACTTCCAGAAAAATACTAAAACGGCATATCTCCAGTCGATTACGGTGCGTCGTTTCTTCCGTTCGATCGCCTTTACTATTTTTCGGGCAACATATTGCGGGGGCATCAGCATCGGGTATTTATCGTTTTTCAACAGATCGGTCTTTACAAATCCGGGGCGGATATCCGTGAATACGATCGGGAGTTTTTCCATCTGTGCCAGTTGGTCGAGTGCTTCGATATAAGTATTCTGGTAGCGCTTGGTTGCGGAATAGGAGGGAGCGGCTCCCAATCCCTTTGTCCCGGCGATGGAACTGATCACGGCTAATTGGCCGCCGCCATGTTTTTTGAAGTAATCGTATGCGGAAATGACCATTTGGGTGAAACCGACTGTATTTGTTTGGACGGTAGACAATTCAATATCGGAATTTAGGTTCCGGTTCTGGCTGCCGATTCCGGAACTAAGCAAGAATACATCCATTCCGCCGACTCTATCGATTAATTCCGCTAACTTTTCCGGGGCGTCCGGGCAAGTTACGTCTATTTGTGCCGTTTCGATCTGGTCAGGTGCTTCCGACCGGATTTTTGCGAGCAATTCCGTCCGCCGTCCGGCAATCCCGATCCTCCATCCCTGCTTGCGGTACAGTTGAGTGATCTCGTATCCGATGCCTGAAGTTGCTCCAATGATGATGATTTTTCTTGCTGATGCCATGCTAAATGGTGATTTATATATGCAAATATACGATTTCTTTCGTACGAAAATCCTATCTTCGTGGCGTTGTTAACAAACCAATGTAGGAAATGAAGAAGTGTTTTTGTCTCTTGTTGACCTTATTGTGTATTAGCTATTCGGCCGTGGCGGCCCCTGGTTTCCGTATAAAAGGGAAAATAGTCGATGCCAATAACAACCAACCGATTGATTTTGCTGATGTCCTCCTTTTTCGTGAAGGAGATGTTAATCCAGTGTTTCATGCTTTACCCGATCGTGACGGTACGTTTCGCATAGCCGATGTGAAAGATGGAAAGTATAACCTTTTGGTGCGCCTGGTCGGTTACGATCTGTATAACCGTCCCGGTATTGTTTTGGATGCGGTTTCGAAAGCGGTAGATTTGGGAACGATTGCGATGAAACCTTTGGAGGTGGGATTAGCGGAAGTCGAAGTCGTAGCACAGAAAAAGCAAGTGATTTATAAATTGGACAAGAAAGTAATCGAAGCCTCTTCAAACTTGCTTGCCGGAGGCGGATCGGCTGTCGATATCCTGGAGAATACACCCTCCATACGTGTGGATGCCGAAGGTGAAGTCAGTTTTCGTGGAAGTACCGGTTTCACGGTCTATGTAGATGGCAAACCGAGCGTGTTCAGCGGTACGCAGGCTTTGGAGCAGATACCCGCAGGGCATATCGAGAATATAGAAATCATCACCACACCTTCGGCCCGTCACGATACGGGAGGAGATGTAGGGATCATCAATATCGTAACAAAGAAACACGCCCAACATGGTTTTAGCGGTATGGTGAACCTGACGGGAAGTACGGTCCTTTCGCGTGGGGTGGATTTTCTGGTGTCTCAGCAGAACAAGGCTTCGCGTTGGTATTTGGGCGGTGGGTGGAGTGACCGCCTGCGCAAGAGCGATTTCGATCAGGAGAAGACGACTATTATCTCAGACACGGCAACGACCTCCCATTCCAACGGACCGCGTAAAAGTAACAACTTCAACTATTCGATGAAGGCGGGGTGGATGTACACATTGCCCCATACGACGTTGAATGCCGACTTTGAAGGCGGTTATGGCGGGCGTACGCGCAACGGTGATCTGGATTATAAGGAAAAACGCCTGGCAGGCGGGGCTACTTTCGGTGAAGGCGATTATTATAGTCGTGACGATTACGATCTGCATGAAACCTATTTCCAGGGAACAATCGGTTTCGATCATAAATTCGACGATAAGGGACATCAGTTGATGGGCAGTTTCTATCTGAAATACGGAGGTAATGCGATGGAATATTTCCAGAGTGACCTTTTTAATAAGAATAACGAGCGTGAAAAGGGACATCGTGCTTGGGAAGATGAGCATCGCTGGACGGTACGGGGTAACCTGGACTATATTTATCCTTACAGCAAGACGGGACGGATCGAAGGCGGTTACCAATATTTCTCTTATTTGGAAGACGGCGACTACACGATGCATTTCTGGGACCCGGTAAAGAAAGAGTTTTATAACCGGGACGATATCTATAACACATTCTATTTCCAGCATGGCATCAATTCGGTTTATGCAATCGTTGCTGACAGCTATAAATCATTCGATTTTCAGGTGGGTGTGCGGGGAGAGCATACGCATCGTGTCCTGCGAAGCTCGATTCCGGGCAAGGATCGTACATATAATAAGTTCGAGTTTTTCCCTTCTCTTCATTTGGGCTATACGTTTCCGAAGGAACATAAGCTATTGGTTTCTTATTCGCGCCGTATCACTCGTCCGGAACTCTTTTTCATGGAGCCGTATATCACCTATCGGGATTTTTATTCGGCCGAGATCGGTAACCCGGATATCCGTTCGGAATATATCAATTCTTTTGAGTTGAATTATAAGAAGAATATCGGTGAACATACGGTTTCAGCTACAGTGTTTCACCGGAACCGCAAGGATAAGATCGAGCGTTTGCGTGTCCCCTATGAGGCTGGTGTGACACTGGATTCGATGGCGAATGTCGGACACGACTATTCGACCGGTATCGAATTGAGCGGACAGGTACAGCTTACCCGCTGGTGGAATATGAACCTGAACGGCAGCCTGTATCATTATAAGGTAAAGAACCGGTATAAAACCGGCGGTGAAAATGAGACAAGTACGAACTACGATGTCATGTGGAACAACTCTTTCGATGTCTTTAAATATACCCGTATCCAGGTGGACGGCAATTTTGTCGGTCCGTCCGTTACAACCCAAGGGCGTACGGATGCTTTCTGGTATGTGAATCTCGCCGTTCGCCAGCAGTTGATGAACCGTCGGTTGTCGGCTACGCTTTCTTTCCGGGATGTTTTCAATTCTGCTCGGTATGTAAGTAAGATCATCACATCCGACCTGCAGTCCATCACACGAATCCGTCCCAGCTATCCGCTTATTACGCTTACGCTTAGTTATACGTTCAATAACTTCAAGGCCAAAAGTTCTCAGAAAAAGGAAGATCATGATTTGTTTGAAGGAACGAACCACTAAATAAATTAAGAATTGAAAATGAAAAATGAAGAAGAAAGCACTTCCGAATTT
>NZ_MNQY01000080.1:0-8508 GCF_001915675.1 Parabacteroides sp. merdae-related_45_40
GAGGCCCTACCTTCGTATTGTCATCGATAATGAAAACAGATAAATATCCTCGAAAACAAACAGCAAAACAGTGTCGAACAAAATTCAAACAGGCTCTAAGACCATTTCAAAACCGATTTAGATCATTTCTGATAGCCCTTACAAATACCGTCCCCAAAGCCAGATATCTGTAAGGGCAAAAAATAATTATCCAAACATCAACTATTTGGTGTATTTCTCATATTTACCATCAACCATCACATCTTTTACTGCATTCAGATAATCGAAACCATATTTCATATCCGGTAACAGATAAGCGCCTTCCACCCATTCATTCCAAGCATAAACCGTAATCAGCTTCGGCTGATCAGGATGTTTGTCACAATATTCTTTCGCCTTTTGCAAAAAAGCAGCAAAACTTTGCGGAGATTGGTTCAGATGAACCACATCTTTCTGTGTCTTATGAGGAAAACGAGGCGTATCATCCCAACCAATGGATGCATTCGGGAAATAAGGGATAGAAACCGCTTCATCCCATTTCTGAAGACGTTCCAACGCTTCCGTACCCCAACGAACATAATCTTCATAGATCGGACCACCCCAATTATATTGCGTCAAACTGCTAACTCCTAATTTTTCGATCTGTTCCACTCGTTCTTCATTTGGCACACCACCCGCAATTAATTGAATATGTAAATCCGGGAATCCTGCTTTTTTCACCTCGCTTCTAAAATAATCCAAGCCTTTACAGGTTCCCTCTAGGTCCCCGAATGTTTTGATCAGATTATCCAAACTAAAGATGGAGAATACTGGTTTACCATCCAATTTCAGATAATTCGGCTGTTTGAAATACTGTTCGATCACGCGTTTTACTACTATCCGGAAATTTTCCCAATCGATCGCTCCATCCCATAAACGAGAGTTATCATCTTTGTAACGATGTACATTCCAGTAGTTTCGTGCCACATCGTGGTCTGCCCACATGATATAGAAATTCATTTTATGGTTATTCTTAGCTTTCAGGAAACCATCATTCAAGCAGCCTTCCAGAAACGGACCGTTATTGAACCAGTACCAGTCGAATATAAACGTATTCACACCGTGGTCGGTAGCAGCATCGATCCATTTCTCCATTACTTGAGGATCATTGTCCAGCTCGTATCCCCACAAAGGTACTTTCGGCTGATAATGTCCTTCAAAACGAGGATTTCCTTTTTTGATAATTTCCCACTCTCCAGTTCCTTCCGACCATAGCACTTCATGTCCCATCGGATCATCATGGCAAGAAGGCCAGATATAAGCCGCCACATAATACTCGGGGACGACATTGGCACGAACTTCCTTTTCCCCATTTTTCTTCGCCTGCACATTCAGGCATCCACACATCAATAAACACATGCACATAGTGCAAACCATCAACCAACTCGATTTGTTTTTCATAATATCACAATTTAATGATTAATTCCATCCTGGATTTTGTTTCAGATTCGGATTTAATGTTAATTCATCCTGCGGAATAGAATACAAATAATCCTGTTTATCTCTAAATTGATAGCCACTAGGCATTACACCTTTATAATAGTCAATCAACCCATTTTCGTCTACCTTTGAACTGAAATTAGGATTTTGAGCCAGATCAACGGGATATCCTTTCGGCCGTTTATTTTTAAAGAGCGCACTTGCTGCCCATCTCATATAATCTTCATCCCGTTGTCCTTCCAAAGCCATTTCCACTCTTCTTTCCCTTCGGATCTCATATAATTCATCCGTAATGGAATACCCATAGTCCACCTTATTCTTATCTAAGCTTTGTGCATTCACGGAAAAATCAGGCATTCCGGCACGTTTCCTCAACAAATTCAGAGCTTCGTATGCAACCGAATTATCCAATTCACATTTGGCTTCTGCATAATTGAGCAGGACTTCACCATAACGCAACAGAATAAGTCCAGTTTCGGCCTGTGTTTCCCAAGATTTTCCGGCAGCCGGGGAATTTGGATTTGCAGTCTTTTTTACCTGGAAACCTGTCGGGCATAATTGTAAGGCACCACCTTCAATGGTCGGCCCACTAAAATAGGCATTCTCTCCTACAGACATCAAATCGCCAGGAATCCAAACAGTCGATTTTAAGCGAACGTCACAATCTTCTGCGATCTTCGTCAGGAATACATTCCCCTTATTCGCTGCCGCCGTGTTCAAATAGTCATACGGCTTACCATTTTTACCTAAATAGGAGGAAACAAGTTCCCAAGTAATTCCTTTTGAGTTGCTGTTATAAGTAATAAATCCCTGAGTCGAATTGCCAGCCCCCTCCGCAGCATTGAAAGCACGATAAAGAAGCACTTCATTTACATCCGACATATTATCGAAACCAAACAATTTATAATAGTCTTCATCCGGATTTCCCGTATTATAAATACCGACTTTATAATCACCCTTCATTAGTTCTTCCGCTGCTTCCACACAAATTTTAAAATATTTGGTCGGATCAGCTCCGACTGTTCCAAAATCCGTATTTGCATGGTATTTCTGCCAAGAACCTTCAAATAAAGCGACACGGGTCTTAAACGCCAACGCAGCTTCCTTATTAATCCGGTTATTCCCGACATCTTTTCTCAACTCAAGATGCGTAATGGCATTATCAAGGTCTGCCAATATCGAATCAGCTATCAACAAACGAGAATCCCTCGGACGCATCAACTCTTCGGTATCGTCCATTTCTATCACATGTGAATACCAGGGAACATCCCCGTATTTCTTCAATAAATTAAAATAAAACCAAGCACGAAAAAAATAGGCCTCTCCCAAATACTGCTTATATGCATCATATCCGCTTTGACATTTCGTATAATGTTCAAAGAAGATATTTACATTACGGATGCTTGTCCATTCTCCAGTCCAATTACCGGTAGTTTTTGAACGAACTCCATTCATAATTACACTCGGACTGCCGGTTATCATATCATCATTATCCGTTGCCATCTCCGCAACCATCTGTGTCCAAGGACAAAATGAAGGATAGAATTGCCGCGTATAATATTCCAACTCGGTCGAAGTGCTCCAATAATCATCCATCGTAATTTTATCCATCGGCTGCAAATCAATAAAATTCTCACATGAACACAATAATGTCATAAATGAGACCGCTGTCAATATGAATCGTTTCATAATCTTTTCTCCTTAATAAATTAAACTTAATAAGTTACAGTCAAACCAATAGAATAGATTCTATCAGCACCATAGGTCAAACGTCCCGAACCGGCAGTTCCGAAAAACTCACCTCCTGTAGGAAAACCCACTGGAGCAACCGGGTCTATTCCGTTCGGCAACTTCGAAAATGTCAATAAATTCTCACCTGAGAAATAGATCCGAAGCTTTTCCAAATGCATCTTTGAAGCAATACTGCGAGGGAAACTATAGCCTAACTGAACATTCTGCAAACGCAAATAAGCTGCATTCTGCAAATAACGCGTATTCGCATGATTTTTATTTTTTGCTTCTTCTGTATTGTTCAGATAAGGTCTGGGCCAATAAGCATCCGTATTTATATTGGCATCCCCCTCATACAATCCGCTATATTTAGAACCTGGCTGATCTCTAAAATAATCCAGATGTTCAGGAGTCAGACAAGACTCCCACCAACCGCCCATGAATCCCCAATATATATTGGATCCGCGATAGAAATACATATCCTTCTTAGCAACGCCTCTCCAAAGCATAGAGAAATCAAAACCTTTATAAGAAACACCTCCGTTTATCGTATATTGATAATGAGGTTGATCATTACCGATAACCGATAAATCACCATGATTTCCAATCGTATTCGTCCCATTATTGACCTTACCGTCATGATTTATATCTTCATATTTTAAATCTCCGGTATTCCAATTAGCAGCAATATGAGTCATATCGACTTTTGACAAATATGAATCCAGATCTTCCTGCGAGCGAAACAAATCATTCACGGTATATCCCCATATATCACCAACCTCCGCTCCTTCATACCAGGTTGATAATGTCCCTGTCGGATTAAAATATTTTGTAACGACAGATTTATAATCATACAAACTTATTCCAAGATTATATGACAATCCGTTTTCCAAAGCATGTTTCCAATTCAAACTAATTTCCCAACCACGGGTCCGCAAGGTTGAATTATTCTCTTTAGGAACACCCGTACCCAATACACCAGGCATAGCTTGAGACGGTCCGACCATATCAATGGTCCGTCTTTCAAACCAATCCACAGTAGCCGATAATCGATTATTCAAGAACGATAAATCCATCCCGACATTGGTCGTAGTAGCTGTTTCCCATGTCAAATTTCTATTTACTAAATTGGGACCAGAAGTATAGCCTACCGGCCTCGTTGAACCATAATTGAAGATCCAGTTTAATTTATCAGCCGATATCGGGATTAATTCCAAATCGCTATAAGGTGAAATATTCTGGTTTCCTAATTGCCCCCAAGATGCTCGAACTTTCAACGTATTGACATAAGGTTCAATATTTTCCCAAAACGATTCATTATATAAATTCCACCCGACAGAAAATGAAGGAAAGGTTCCCCACCTTTTCCCATTACGGAAAACATAAGACCCATCATAACGGACATTCGCTTCAAATAAATATTTCTCTTTATAATTATAATTCAATCTCGCAAAATAACTCTCTGTAGCATTATGTGCCAAAGCTTCTGCCAAAAGAGCATCACCGGTTGCTGTCGGGAATGAAGGTACTTTTTCTGAAATTAAATCAGTTTTATAACCTTGAACCCACGATTCATCTCCCCGTTCAAACTGCATACCCGCTAAAATTGTAAAATTATGCTCTTCATTGATATCAAAATCGTATGAAGTATAAATATTTGTTGTCCAATATTTTTTTATATATTTTTTTCGCGTCAAATTATTCGGGATACTTATGCCGTTTTCATATGGTTGATTATTTATATCATATGTATATATATACTTTTCTACTTCCGAAATTTCTTGATTATACACATTATAAGCAAAATCCGCATTAATTTTCCAACCTTTCAATGGACGAAGTTCCATCCGAAAGTTATTCCAGAAATCAATGTCATCCTGTTTATCTGTCCCTGCCTGCATGGAAGGAATATGAGACTCAAACATATAATTACCGAATCCATCATATAATGGTGTAATAGGATAATTTCGAGAAATATGCCGATACAAAAAAGAATAATCACCCTCATTTGTCATATTCGGTTTCTCCCTAATCTTCTTTGCAAAACGTGTTTCATAGCCGAAATCCCACCAATCGGTAATAGCTACGCTGATTTTACCTAAAGTATTCATTCTTTTGAAATAGTCCGTTCCATAATTCAACACACTACTGTCGTCCATATAACCAGCCGAGAAATAATAAGAGACTTTATCCGTACCTCCATGCAGAGAGATATCATGCTTCTGGTTTACACTGTTTCCAAAATAAATATCCCACCAATCCGTATTGGCATAATTCAAATTAGCATTATTCCAAACATTTCCTTCCGGCATCGCCCCAAAGATTGTAGCACCTTCCGGCCAATCGGGAATTGAATTTTTGATATATTCAAAATCTCCTTTTTGATAGGCTATAACACGGTCAATGGTCTCGTTGCTAAACGGATGCCCTCCCATATTATCTCCCGCCTCATTCAAGATCCGAGTCCAAGTATAAGAGTCTAAGCTTTCCGGGAGTTTTTGAGCAGTCTTTACAATCAAATTACCAGTATAAGAAACGCTAACTTTTTCATTCTTCTTTCCTTTCTTCGTTGTAACCAAGATAACACCATACGGTGCTCTTGCACCATAAATTGCGGAAGCCGCAGCATCTTTCAAAACGGAAACCGATTCAATATCTTCCGGATTCAAATTATTCAAGTCGCCAGGAAAACCATCAATCACAACATAAGGCGATCCTCCATTTAACGACCCCATACCTCGAATTGAAATATTCATGGTCGCTCCGGGTTCGAATCCATCTTGTGAACCGATATCAAAATTAAATCCAGGTGCAGCCCCCTGTAATAATTGAGAAACTGTAGAAGCCTGGCGATTTTCAAAATCTTCATTGGAAATCACATTTACAGCACCTGTCAGGTTCACCTTTTTCTGAGTTCCGTAACCTACAACCACGACCTCATCCAAGCTTTTCGTATCTTCAATCAGATTTATATTCAATATATTCCGATCTTTTACAGGAATCTCACGTGTCATATATCCAATAAATGAGACCAGTAAAACATCCGTATTAGAAACTTCCAATGTAAAATTTCCATCCACATCCGTAACAGTACCATTTGTCGTTCCTTTTACAACGACATTAGCACCAATCACAGGCTCGCCGCTCTGATCTTTCACTGCACCCTTCAAAACTTTTCCTTTTTGCTGCCGAATAGCCTCTTTCTTCATCAATAAGATGTTATTCCCTTCCATTGCGTATCCGATATCCGAGTTCTCAAAAATACGGTTCAAGACATTAATCACAGAAATATCCGAAGCATTGAGAGAAACCCGATGACTCAAATCAACTTTCTCATTACTGTATACGAAAAGATAATCGGTCTGGTCTTCTATCTGCTTGATAATTTCCTTCACAGACAACTTGTTTGCCACAATATTGACACGGGCTATTTGGGAACTCACGTTTTCTGAAAAGACAGTCGATACACATAATAACAAAAAGCTTAAGATTAACTTCATCACTCTACATGTATGTTTAAATTCACTTAATAACAGGGTATGGTCTATCCCTGTACACTTTTTTTTCATAACTTTGCAGTATCAAAATGTTAGTACTCGATTTAATTACTGATTATGTCAACAAGCTGACATTTTCACCGGATTATGCTGGAACCATAATCCGGTTTTACGTTTTATCTACATTTCTTTTTCCATAGGCAATTCATTTTATAGTTATCAGATTCAATTCATTATCTTTCACATAGGTAAATTTATGCTCTAGCTGCAAAACTTTCAATACTTGTTCGATACCTTCCTTTACGCGGAATTTACCGGAATAGCGTTCTTCCAAGAAAGGTAGATCCGCTACTTCAATTCTGACATCATAATACAAGCGTAACTTATCAATTATCACATGTATCGGTTGGTTATTAAAACAGAGAAGCCCTTCTTTCCACTTAAAATAATCCATATTGCCAATTTGAGCCGAAACATATTTTCCTTTTTTATAAAAAACCTGTTCACCTGCCGTCATCCTATATCTTCTAGAACGGTCCGGTAAATTCAACTCGATACTTCCTCTCAATAATGCAATATTAAACTCCTCGATATCAGAATAAGCAGACACATTAAATTCTGTTCCCAACACCGTTACGTTCATTGATTTAGTTCCAACGACAAAAGGATTATCTTCATTATGCTTAACATCAAAATAAGCCTCTCCATCCAATTCTACCTGTCGAATTCCTTTCTTAAAACTGGTTGGATAAACCAGTTTCGAGTTTGCATTCAGCCATACTTTCGTACTATCAGGCAAAATCAGTTCTGCACGTTGGCCCGCCGGAACATACAAAGTCTGAAACGAAGGTAATGATTCCATCTGATCATCTTTTTGTAACAAGAAATTTCCACCGAGCAAAATCAGTACAATAGCTGCAACTTTTAATAGTTCTATTACGATGCGATGAAAAATGACATAGCGATCTTTTTTCTGATATTTCTTTAAATATGATTGAGATTTTAGCATTTTATCAACTTTCCAATACGCCTTCAAAGGATCCCGAGAAACAATCCGTTCTTGTGTCCGGCAAACATAATAAATACGGGCTATTTGTAATAGTGCTTTCTCGTTTTCTGGATGTTTCTTCAGCCAAAGATCAACCTCTCCTTTCTCTTGTTCAGAAGCAGTACCCCAGATGTATTTCAGAATAACTGAACTTTCCGGTTCACCAACAGTCATATATACTTGTTCTTTTTCCATTCTATATATATGACAAATATCAAATGAGGATACCCTAAACAACATTGTATAATTATTTCAAATAAACTAGTTGGCAAAAAAAGAATTGAACCGTTATTGTCGTTTTATTTATTTTTTCCCTACATTTGTATAAAGAAATCGAAACTAACGTAGAAGCGTTTAGATATTATTTTGGAACTCGAAATCTGGTAAATTTCTAAAAATCCCGAAGTAATAGCCTGAATGCCTGCGCTCCTATAGGCGTGGGATGTTCAGACTTATTATGGGGGATTGGGCATACCAGAGCCTCGGGTTCCTAATAAGCCAAGAACATTTCCACGCTTTTTTCATAAAAATTTAAGGGATATGGATGAAAATAACCTGACAATACTATTACAACAAGGAGACCGGAATGCTTACAAGCAGCTGTTTATCAAGTATTACTCCCCCCTTTGCGAATATGCATCCCAATATATTTCTGATGATGATTCTGAAGAGCTTGTGCAGGAGTTAATGCTTTTTCTTTGGGAGACACGGGAAAATCTTGTAATTGAGACGTCTTTGAAATCCTATCTGTTTATCTCCACCAAGCATCGTTGC
>NZ_MNQY01000081.1:0-8340 GCF_001915675.1 Parabacteroides sp. merdae-related_45_40
CGCATCCCAACAACCATCCGTCAATACACGGCTTGTAGCACCTAAACCAGAATAGCTAAAATTAGAGGTTTGGCTACTTCTCACAAAATAACTCCAATAACCATAATACCAACCGGCTTGCCAATGAATGCCATTGCTACAACTCCAATGGTCATAGTCATAAGATGGATATCCATATCTTTCCGCATTTATCGGGTGATAGATAACCCCGGTTTGTACGCCTTGTCGAATAGCCGCCGCTACGTCCCCCGCCGGATTTTCTGGAAAACCAGTCTGCCCCAACAAAGGATTCGTAATAGGAGGTTCAAATTTGAAAGCATTATTCGGTTCATTCGTGGCCCCATCCAAGTCATATCGAACGTCCAGATTATCCCCATATCCAATACCATCAATCGTATAACCCATCCAACCCGTATATTGGGTTAATAAAAGAAGTTTCGGATCGGCCTTCGCTATCGCCACGATCATATCGTGTCCGGTAGCCTCGCCATCCCAGCGATATCCCCAAACCATAGCATCCGGTCGATTCCCATCATGCCATTCGATCACTAAAGCGGCTCTCTTACTGCCGCTTCCTACCCAGAACTGGATGTCGTCAAAAGAAAAGCTGGCGTCAGCCCTTAACTGGGACTTTGTTTTCGCCGGCACATTCGGAGCCGAGGGATGTGGTTGCCCTTGAACCAATCCTTGCGCCGAAAGACCTACTACACACAAAGCCATTACAAAGAAAAGAGATAGAATTTTTCTCATAAGCTTTTATATTAAATGTAAAACTCCAAAAAACGATCAAGAGGGAATATAAAAGAAAGATCAAATAATCATGAATATTTTCATAGTCCGGGAGGAACTTCATCCAATATCTCTTCCATCCGGGAATTATCTACTGATAGGCGAAAAGGATGGCGATAAAAAGACATTTAAAATTCATATTACTCAATAATTAAATTCATTAACATGAGACGAACACTTTACTTAAGTATGGCCTGTTTGCTATCGGCTCTGTCGGTAGTAGGCCAAACCGGTTCGCGGGATCTGAATCCGATAGAGAAACAGAAACTGCAATTACCGGAATTACCCGGTTCGCAGGCACGAGCCTCGATGCTTCGATCCAATGGAAGCGTGGATTACACGAAAGGTACCTTTATCGTAAACGAGGATTGGTACGGGCACCAAAACAGTTCGGTGAACTTCCTGTCGGAGGATGGGACTTGGACATATAACGCGTTCCAAAAAGAGAATCCGGGACATGAATTGGGATGTACGAGCCAGTTCGGTACGATTTATGGGGATTTGTTGTATATCGTGTCCAAGCAATCAAAAGATGGTGCGGCATCTGTAGAGGGAAGTCGCTTAGCGGTAATTGACGCGAAAACGATGCAAGTGAAGAAGGAATTCCAGACGATCAACAGCGCAGGAGCTGATGGACGTTCTTTTTTAGGAGTGGATCTGACGAAAGGTTATATCGGAACGAGTAATGGTATTTATGTTTTTCATACAGGATACGATGAAAAGACCGGAAAATATGATGAAAACCAGATGTCTATCGAGGCCAGCGCAATCGAAGGAACGACGGGAATTTCTTCCAGCGATTTGTATCATTCACAGATTGGAACCATGATCCGTGTTGGAAAATATGTATTTGCGGTACATCAAACGAAAGGATTGTTGGTGATCGATCCGAAAGAAGATAAAGTTATCAATACGATATTGAAGCCCGAGGAGGATAGTAATCATGGCTTGGGCTCTATCGTGCTTTCTAAAGATGGTAATTTATGGGCTAGCGTGACATTCGAGTTAACTGGTACCGGAGCGACAATGCCTTATATGTGGAAAGTGAATCCATATACGTTAACAACGCAAAAGGTAGATATACCAACAACGGATGGTATTGAGGAGATTCCCAACTCTTGGTATGCATGGACCGCCGATGGTTTCTGTGCCAGTACGAAAGAGAATAAGATCTATTGGAAAGGACAAGGCTCCGGTAGTTGGTTCACGGGATATAAGATTTTCTGTTATGACATAGATAAGGATTCTTTTTATCAAGTATTCGACTTTACAAAGCTAGATAAAGGAGATTGGCGTCTTTATGGTACGGGATTCCGTATTGATCCGGTGGATGATAATATGTATTGTTTCCTTTATCATGAATTCTTAAACCCGGAACATGAATTAGCGGTAATTAAAACAGATGGAAGAGGGGATACGAACGGAACAATGGTAGATCGCTATCCTTATGAGAAAGTGAATTATTGGTTCCCTGCTTTACCGGTGTTCCCGGATAACATGGCTCCGACAATCACAGACGGTTTACCTAGCGAAATTACGTTTTCCGCTGAAAATACGAAGTATAGTAAATCAATGGATGAGATTATAGAAGATGGTGATAATATGATTTCAGCGGTTGTTACTACGATTGTGAATCCGAATCCGGAACTAATTAGTGCGGAGGTGATAAATAACACGTTGACTATTGCTCCGATTGTAGGGAAAGTTCAAGAAGCCAAGGAAATACAACTTAAATTGAGCTTTAATTCAAATGGAAAACTGGTAAATAAAGATGTACTGGTGAAATTAACAACTTCATCAACAGCTCCTTTTGAGTTTAAAGAAAAGGAGATCACGCTGGATGGTAAAGGTAAATCCTTGGCTTTGACTATTAGTGGGTTAGCAGGGGAACAGGCTAGCTGGAGTTCTTCTCACCCTGAAATAATTAACGTATCAAATGATGGAATAGTAACAAGTGTTGCTTATGGAACGGCAGAGATTCGTGCGACAAGTAAGACTCGTCCGGAAATGTCCGATGTTTGTATTGTAACGGTTAAACGTCCTGCAATGATATTACAGACCCCTACGGTTGAAATGTATGAGAATGAATCTAAAAGTTTGATCGCTTTGAGTAATGGCGTAGAGAGTGCTACGGAAGAAATAGAATGGATATCTTCTAACGAAAAGGTTGCTAAAGTAGGAGCGAGTACGATTCCTGGATCTCCTCATCCAATGATTTTTGCATATACGGAAGGAACCACAGAGCTTAGTGGCAAAATAAAATCGACAGTAACAGGGCAGGAATTATCTGTCACAAAATGTCTTGTAACCGTGAGGCCATTTGTGGCTATGACTGAGATAAAATTGTTTGGTGAATCAGGTGAAGAACTTCAAGAGGGTACTCCTATTCAATTGGAGGTGAATAAACGTACCACATTAATAGCAAAATCTTATCCGGAAAATGCTACGGATAAAACAATTAAATGGAGTAGTTCTGATAAATCTTTATTTACGGTGGAAGATGGGGTTATTACTGTCTGTGGAGCTGGTACTGCTACTATTACTGCACAATCAGAAGATGGAAAAGTTTCTGCCTCATGTGAAGTCTCTTGTTCTTTTAAGGTAGAGAAGGTGGCATTCACGAATAGGGTTAATGGTTTTAAAAAAGCTGGTAGTAGTTTAAAAATACCCATCTCATTTTATCCGGCTATCTCAAATACTCTTGAAATAAAAAAAGAAAATGTAAAATTTGAAAGTCAAGAAGGTACATTGAGTTGGATTGTCAGATCTGTAAGTAATACAGAAATAGTATTACGAGCAACTCCTTCCAACGCTTACGGAAAGGCTATTCTTTCCGCAACTATAACAGATGTTGAAACAGGTCAGGCTTTTGGAGATCCAATTCAGTGTGAAGTTCTTGTATCTAAGTGGGCTACATCTTTGGCGCTTGAGGAAAATACTTGTTTCTTAAAGCAGGGTGAAAAATATCAGATTAAACCGACTGTTGATTATGGGTCACTTACAGAGGTAGAGCAGGCAGAAAAGGACATACTTTATTCTTCTGCGGACGAATCTATAGCAACAGTTGATAAATCTGGTTTGGTTACTGCTGTTGGCTCTGGAAAAACAATCGTAAAGGCTTATCTCTCTGATGGAAGTAATGGGTCTGCTTTTAAGGGAGAATGTGTCGTATGTGTAGGTAGTCAGCCTGTTACAGAGGTGAAGTTTAAGCAAAAGGAATTTACCATTAAAGTGAATGAATCTTTGAATCTTTTAGATCAAGTTTCTGTTCTCCCTGAAAATGCGGATTTTAAATCTATAACATGGAAGGTTTCGTCTTCTGGTTTTAATATAAAAGATGGAATTGGTAGTAGTAATTTTATCGGTGTATATGAAATAACTGCGCAAAGTGAAGATGGTCAAGCTTCTGATAAATGTACAGTCCATGTGGATGAAGATGTTCCGTTAAAGGGCTTTTCTGTTGAACCTAAAGATTTGTCAATAGATATTTCTGTGTCGACATTTGACCGAGATGCTTTACTTAATATGTTGAAAATTAATTTTAATCCTACTAATGCATCTGTGTTGTTTGGGGCTGTACCTGCGATTCGTAGCATAGAATTCGAATCAAGCAATCCTGAGGTATTAGAACAAGAATCTCGTACTAAATATAATGTGAAAAAAGTGGGAACTTCTAAATTGACACTAACCTATACGACTTATGGATATGAAGACGAGATGTTCGTTCATGTAACGGACAAAAGTAAAGGGGTTTTGGGTATTGTATTAGAGGCTTCTCAGAGAGTTGCCGCTATAGGAGAGTCGTTTAAACTAGCTTATACCCTTCTAAAAGATCCCGATTTTAAAGGAGAGATAGATGAATCCGTTACTTGGTTTAGTAGTAATGAGGCTTGTGCTTCGGTTGATCCGAAGACGGGTGAGATTCTGGCATTAGGAGATGGAGAAACCGTTATTCGTGTAAGCTCTGATACAGGTGGTTTTGTTGCGGCTTGTACACTTTCTGTAGGTAAAGGGATCGTGAAAGTAACGGGAGTTTCTTTGAATCAGGATCGCTTAGAGTTAACAGTCGGCCATGCGGTACAATTGGTGGCTGCTGTAACACCAAGTGACGCAAAAACAAAAACGGTGAATTGGTCAAGTGATAATCGATTTGTTGCGGATGTAGATAAAGATGGCAATGTGTTGGCAAGTAGTGAGGGTACGGCTACGATCACGGCGACTACGCTTGATGGAGGCTATACAGCTACTTGTAAAGTGATTGTTTCTGCGGAACCGGAAAAACCGGGGGCAAATGTTACGGGTGTTAGCCTAAATGCGTCTTCTTTGTCTTTGAATAAAGGTGAGGAGGCTGTATTAGCAGCGGTGGTATCTCCATCCAGTGCGATTAATAAATCAGTAACTTGGAGTTCTTCGGATGCCACGGTAGCCACAGTAACTAACGACGGTACGGTTAAGGCTGGTATCGCCGGTGTAGCTACAATTACGGTGACAACAGATGAAGGAGGTTATACCGCTACTTGTGAAGTAACGGTAATAGATCCGGATTTGGAAAAACCTGTGGTTGAAGTAAAAGACTCTACGGCTATATTAACATTCCCGAAAGTTCCGGAGGCTACTTTCTACGAGGTGTCTGTTTATAAGTACGTAAATGAGATACCTGTATTATTTGGTGTTTACACGGTTGATGCAGAGGGTAATATCCTTACTGGCTTGATGAGTGAGCTTCGTTCTGGGGAACAAGAAAAGATCAAGGTCTCTATTCCTGAATTAGATGGAAGTTCAGAATATATCGTAAAAGTTACAGCTATCAAGGAAGGTGATGGTAGGCAAGAGATATTAGGAACATTCTATAGTGAGCCATTCTCCACATCCGGTCCGGTGGGTAATGAGGCTATCAGTGTTGGTGAAGCGATGATTTATTACTATGAAGGTCGATTGCATTTGAATAATCTGGAAGGTTATTCTTGCTATATTGTAAATATGAATGGCGCTATATTGGATCTTTTTAAGATATCGGGAATTAACGAGTCTCATCCAATCCAATATTCAAGAGGTGCTTATATTATAGTAGTGGTAAAAGATAATGATCGGATGAGCAAGACGATCGTTGTTAAATAATAATGTATTAACAAATTAAACATTGATGAGCATGAAAAAGCTTTATCTTTTTCTCGCATTAATCTTAATGGCGGGAAGTATCAGCGCACAGCGTATGGTACAAGGTGTGTTACGTTCGGATTTACCGGCGGAAAAACAGAAAGCGGCTTTGATGTCCGCAAGGAGTAACTGTACTTTTTCTTTTGACAGTATTGATTTCTGGGTAGGTGATGGTGAAAACCGTGCGGCTATAGTTTTGACTTGGCATGACACGAATAAAACTGTACCAGATAATATGGTTTGGGGATATCGGTGGTCTGCTGATGTAGATACTATTTCTGGATTGAGCCTATTTGAGGCAGTAATGAAAGCGGATCCTCGTTTGATCGGTTTAGTGCAATACACCGGTTGGATGGGATCAACGATTAATGGTATTGGATATAGCGAATTTAGGAGTGATGTAGAGGTGACCTTTGATTATGAGGGAGCAAGTGCTAAATTCAAATATCCTTATGATAAAGAGACTACAGAGGAAATGGCTGCTACCGCAATTTCGGAGGGTGAAGATGATGGCGTGATTTATCATCCTTTTGATGCAAATATTTCAGGTGGTCCATATTATGATTATGACTATTGGACAGCTTCAACAGCATCAAATGTTCATTGGTTCGCTGGTTGGTATTCCGGTTATTGGAGTTATTTCGTTCGTGATTCCTATACTCAAGATTTCTCTTATTCCGGATACGGGGCATCAAGCCGAAAAGTCCAGAATGGTACTTGGGATGCTTGGAGCTGGAATAGTTTTATGGGAACGACATCGGGAACAGAACCGGGTGATAATTTAGTAGCGGCAACTCCTATCATTTGGCTTAATAAGAAAGCTATTTCTTTGAGTGGAAGTGGAACCTATCAATTAGTTGCGTCTGTACAATCTGCTTATGCTTCTTTAACGGGTGCGGTATGGTCTTCTAAGAATACTGCTGTTGCGACAGTTGATCAAACGGGTAAAGTTACGGCTGTAGCTCCGGGTACAACTGAAATCAAATTAATTACAGCTAATGGTAAATATAACACGTACTGTAAAGTAACCGTAACCGGTACAGCCACGAAATCAGCGGCCGCAACCGCAAACATCTCTTATTCCGACAATACCTTGCATGTAAAAGATCTAGCCGGTTATACCGGTTACATCACGAACACCGCAGGTTCTGTAGTATCTACTTATGCGATCACCTCTTCTGATGACGTGAAAACAGTAAACTTGAATAAAGGTGTTTATGGCTTTACAGCGGTAAAAGGTACAGAGAAAGTCTCTGTTAAGTTTGTTGTGAAGTAAATCATCTCTTGATTTCGCTAGAGTGCTCTCTCTTACTCACGAGAGTACTTTAGCGTTACAGATTCTGTGAAAGATGTATGATCTTACGGCGATAAGATTATACATCTTACAACGGTAAGATCATACATCTTATAATGGTAAGATCATATATCTTTTATCGGACTACAAGCTAGCTTTTGGATTAATTTGCGTTCCTTGCGACGATCCCGGAGTATACCACCATAATACCATGCCATTGTTTTTTCATTGAAAGCTTCACGTGTAGTTGTACTGTGTTCCCTGTATTATAATGTATGTAGTTGCTGATTTTTTTATTTCTTTACAAGAAAATTTTCTTTTCATATGATCGAATATAAAAGCTACGATTATACAAGAACCATCCCTGTGGATGATTATATCTTACGTTATCGGGATGAGCGGCGTTTCATGGCCTATTGCCGGGAGTGCCGTAGGTATGGGAACAGTTGGAGTTGTCCGCCTTTTAATGATTCGGAGGACTATTTATCCAGTTTTCGGAATCTATTGATTGTTTGTACGCGGATTACTCCTGTCGTATTGGATGTGCCGGATGCGGTGGAAGCGGGGCAAGAGTTGATGCATAGGGAAAGGAGCCGATTGGATAAACGTCTTCTTGCGTTGGAGGAGGAATATAATGGGCGGGCGTTTTATGCCGGTAGTTGTATCCTTTGCCCTTGGGAAGAGTGTACACGTAGATCTGGTAAGGCTTGCCGCTACCCCTCGCGGATTCGTCGTTCCCTTGAGGCCTGTGGGTTCGATCTGGGACGTACTACCTCGGAGTTGTTCGGTATAGAGATGAAGTGGTCCGAGAATCGGAATTTGCCGGAATATTTACTTTTGGTTAGTGGATTCTTATCTGATAGGGAAACCCCGATTTGGTAAGTTAACTTACTTTGCCATTTAAGTTAACTTACTTCGTCGATGGAGTTAACTTACTTTGTCGATGAAGTTAACTTCGTGAAATGGAGGAGTGGTACGGCTAGGCTTTATTTATTCGGTAACCTGACTATGCCTAAATTTACTTCACAGATTTTACTGTTATTTTCTAAGGTACTTCACATCTTAGAGAACCTTCTCCTGAAAAACTTCACGGGGTTGAA
>NZ_MNQY01000042.1:0-76026 GCF_001915675.1 Parabacteroides sp. merdae-related_45_40
AGATATGTGCAAAAATGGCTAAAGAAGGTATGGATTGGCTGACTGGACTGTTTTATGAGCTTACAGTAGCTATATTTAGATGCTGCGAACACATAAATCAAAGAAATCCTCAAAATATCGCAGCTAAAAAAAATGAGCCGATTTTTATAGTCAACGAAAAAAAAGAAGGTGCATCGGGTATTACGACACACCTTCTTTTTATTGGAGTTTAGTGTCAATTTACAACAGGTTGTAAAGATATCGTGAACGGCTCTTCTTCGGTGCCTTTCACTCCTTCATCAATGAAGGGGAAAGATTCGGAAGCCTTATAGATTCCGCTTTCCGGCATTTCCCATTCCGGTTCAGGATCGTTTTCCACCAATTCCAATTTCCAATCGGGTTCTTCAACAACCGTCGGCGTAGGATCATCGTCTTGATGGACACCTGTTGGGAAAAATCGTATCTCTCCGTTATTGCAGACTTTCACAGGCGAAAATTTCAACGGATACATCAATCGGTTGAGACTCGATTATTCGCTTGTGCTGCTGAAAGATTTCAAGCATTATACGATTGAGGCTGTCGCTATCGATTCCGGTTTTGGCAATGTGCGAACCTACCAGCGCATTTTTAGAGACAAATATGGCATGACCCCCATGGAATACCGGAAAACACAAGGGTAAATGGAGACTTTGTCTGATGGGGGTATTTTTCTCCGTATATTTGTATCGCACAATATTGAAGTAGTATGGAAAGAATAGAAAAACAACCCTTCATTCGGGAAGAAATGCGTATTCCGGATGTCACGAATATGGATGGGCTGGTTTCTCTGATGGGCCGGTCGATGGATAACGAAGAGAGTTTCCATATCGATTTACTTTTGGCTTCTTTGTCCCGTATGCATCCGTTTGTAAAGCAGGAGGATGTGGAACGTATGGTTCCGGTTTTCGAAATGGCCCGTACCGTTGTGGAGGAAGGAAAAGACGGGATAGGAGAATTGGATGTGCTGGCAGCGTCTTTTCTTCTTGATTATGCTCAAATGCTTACCGGATCGGAAAGACGTGTCAAAAGCTCGAAACAACAATCATTTCAGGACTATAAACCCTATCTGGATCTTGTAAAATTGGCTTTTAACCGGATAAAAGATTATAATACGCTGCCTTTGCTATCGACACCGACCCACCGTCCGGCTTGGATCGATCCGTCCGTGCTTGTCTCCCGGTTGTCTGCATATCAGAAAAAGAGAATCAAACCGGACAGTCTGGACTTTCAAATCGCACTTTCGCGTGTGGCATTGGATGATACGGAAGAGGCTGTCCGGTTAGCCGAACAAGAGTTGGCGGGCGAATATCGCGAGCTATTGCTTTTCTTGTTCAAGCCGGAAGCACGCCCTAATGGTCCTTTTACGTTTCAGGCTGTCTGGATGACCGCCGCTTTGGTCAAAAGTCCTGATACCGTCTATGACGAGTTCAAGGATTTTCCTTATTCTGCTGTGAACCGGGCCTATCTGACGGGAGATATTCCATGCGATGTATTTACTTTTGAAAAGCCGTTTGGGAAAGTCGATCGTATCTTGCAGTTGATTCCGCCGGCAAGTAAGAATGTTGCGATAAAGTGGAGGTTTGGAGGTTATGCCTTATATATGGCTTATCGTCCTTGTTCCCGTATTCCGCTTTTGGTGGAGACTTTTTGGAAGGTTCCTTTGCGGGAGAAGGATCTGAAGAGATTTTTGTTGCTTTCTCCGAATGCACCTCGGATTTGGTTGGCTTTATTGGTGCGGGATCGCGTAAGGGATGCTTATTGGAACGATTTGGAACTGGCAAGGCTTAACCTGGTTGCTCTTGATACCCTGCGCGAACTTGATTTGGAGTGGAGAGGGGGGATGGCTTTGACATACCTGGCGGTGTGCCTGTTGAGCATTGATCGTCCTGTTCGTTTGTGTGCGGCGAATCTTTGGGGCGAACTTGTGGAAAAAGACCTGATAGACAATGTGGCATTAGGTCGGGTGTTGGGGAAGATCCAAGCGTTGGAATGGGCTCCTGCGCAGAGAGTTTCAGGTTTGGTTGTCGAAATGTTGATAAATAGATCATCTTTTCATAACAAAGAACTGTCTGTGCTGTTTGTCTCTTTCTTGTCTTGCCTGCCGGAAAATCCGGTAAAGGATTTAAAGCGGTTATTGGAAGTTTTTGCGGAACTTCAAACAGTCAATAACTGGCCGAAGGTGACATACGCACCGCTTCTTTGTTTGCTTGAGACGTGGAAGAAAAACAGCAAGTTGACAGAGGTGATAGAATCTTTGTATTAAGAATGATGGAAAATAAGCCTATATTTGTGCCGCAATACAATCGCATATTTTATTAAACGCAGATGGAAAATAAAATCATATTACCAGCGGAATGGTATCCGCAAAGTGCCGTCCAGTTGACATGGCCGCATGAGGAAACGGATTGGGCGCCTATACTGGACGAGGTGATTCCTTGTTTCGTATCGATTGCCAAGGAGGTGATCAAACATGAGAAGCTCTTGATTGTCTGTCCGGACGAACAGGAAGTACGCAGACAATTGGGCGATGTGGATGACAGCCGGATCATTTTCAGGGAGATGGCGACGAATGATACCTGGGCTCGTGATCATGGCGGCATTACTGTATTCGACCAGGGAGAACCAGTCGTGTATGACTTTGTGTTCAACGGGTGGGGGATGAAGTTCGCGGCGAATCTGGATAACCTGGTTACGCGTAACCTGTCGGTACAGGGAACATTTGCCGACGGGGTTCAGGTCATCAATATGCAACCGTTTGTCTTGGAAGGCGGCAGTATCGAATCGGATGGCAAGGGAACACTGTTGACGACGGTCGAATGTCTTTCGTCTCAGAATCGGAACGAATATCTGCAAAAGGAAGAGTTGGAAGCCTATCTGAAGGATGTCTTCGGCTTTGAACGCATCTTATGGCTGGAAAATGGTTATCTTGCCGGTGATGATACGGACAGCCATATCGATACGCTGGCACGGTTCTGTAGCGAAGATACGATTGCGTACGTGCAGTGCAAGGATGAGTCGGATGAACATTTCGAGGAGTTGCAAGCGATGGAACAGGAGTTACAGGCTTTCAGACAGGCTGACGGCAAACCTTACCGGTTAATCGCCTTGCCGATGGCGGACCCTGTGGAATGGGAGGGAGAACGTCTTCCTGCCACTTATGCCAATTTTTTGATTATCAACGGGGCTGTGTTGTTACCCTATTATAAATCTCCGAAGGACGAACTGGCGAAGAAAGCTTTGCAACAGGCTTTTCCGGAGCGTGAGATTATAGGAATCAATTGCTTGCCGTTGATTAAACAGCATGGTTCGCTACATTGTGTGACGATGCAGTACCCGGAGGGAGTCGTGTCAATTGACAATTGAGGTTTCAAATCTAAATCATAAATTATAAATCATAAATCATGAAGTTAGGGCTGGTGCAGCAGGCGAATAGCAGTGATCGGGCTGCTAATATTGAGAAACTGAAACAAAATATTCGGGCTTGTGCTTTGCAAGGAGCTGAATTGGTCGTTTTGCAGGAGTTGCATAACGGGCTTTATTTTTGCCAGACGGAGAATACCGAAGTGTTCGATCAGGCTGAACCGATTCCAGGACCTTCTACAGAGGGCTTCGGAGCGTTGGCAAAGGAACTGGGGATCGTACTGGTACTTTCTTTGTTTGAGAAACGAGCTCCCGGTCTGTATCATAATACGGCTGTCGTTATTGAGAAAGATGGCGCTATTGCCGGAAAATATCGTAAAATGCATATTCCGGATGATCCGGCCTATTATGAGAAGTTCTATTTTACTCCCGGTGATCTCGGATTTGAGCCGATCGAGACTTCTGTTGGTAAATTGGGTGTATTGGTTTGTTGGGATCAGTGGTATCCCGAAGCAGCCCGCCTAATGGCGATGAAAGGAGCGGAACTGCTGATTTATCCGACAGCTATCGGTTGGGAAAGCAGTGACACGGAGGAAGAGAAAAAACGCCAGTTAGGAGCGTGGGTAACTGTTCAGCGGGGGCATGCCGTAGCCAATGGTCTTCCGGTCGTTACGGTAAACCGGGTAGGACACGAGGCCGATCCGTCCAGACAAACGAATGGCATTCAGTTCTGGGGAAACAGTTTCGTCGCTGGTCCGCAGGGTGAACTTTTGGCCGAACTTTCCAATAATGATGAAGGAATACGAATTGTGGAGATCGACAAGACGCGTAGCGAGAATGTCCGCCGTTGGTGGCCTTTCTTCCGAGATCGCCGTATCGACGCTTTTGGTGGTTTGACCGAACGTTTTCTGATATGAGATTCTATAACCGCATAGAGGCCGTCTGCCGTATGAACCGATTGGGTGCGGAAAGGCGGCCTTTCCTGTTTGTGATCGATTACAAGCAAGAGCAGGTGATTGTGGAAGAGCCGGATCAGATCGATTCGGAGGCATTGCTCTACAATCTGGACGGTGTGACGAATGTTGCGACTGCAAGCCGTATGAATGATCGGGAGAACCGAACTTCTGCGATCCGATGGGAAACATACCCTATCACACAATCGGCCTACGCCGACTCGTTTCATAAGGTGGTCGGACATATCCGGGCCGGAAACTCCTACCTGGTCAATCTGACTTGCGCTACTCCTGTTCGGACCGATCTGAGCTTGAAGGACGTTTTTGTCAGTTCGGAAGCCCGGTATAAGCTCTGGATGAAAGACCGTTTTGTCGTTTTCTCTCCTGAGATATTCGTGAAGATTCGGGATGAACATATCTATTCCTATCCGATGAAAGGGACGATCGATGCTACATTGCCGGATGCTCGCAGGCGGATATTAGAAGATCCGAAGGAAACGGCCGAACATGCTACGATTGTCGACCTGATCCGCAATGACCTCAGTATGGTGGCGACCGAGGTGATGGTGACCCGTTATCGCTACATAGACGAACTACCGACACATCTGGGGGCTTTGTTGCAGGTCAGTTCGGAGATCCGGGGCCGTCTTGCCGGAGGTTGGCAGGCCGAAGTGGGAGATTTGTTCTTCCGGCTCCTTCCGGCAGGTTCCATTACCGGGGCGCCCAAAAAGAAGACAATGGAGATTATCGCGGAAGCCGAGACCTACGAAAGGGGGTTTTATACGGGTGTCATGGGCTATTTTGACGGGAATAGCCTGGACAGTGCCGTTATGATCCGCTTTTTGGAACAGCAGGCGGATGGCTCGTTGATCTTTAAGAGTGGAGGGGGAATCACTTCCCAAAGTGATTTGACAAGCGAATATAATGAAATGAAGCAGAAAGTATATGTCCCTATTTATTGAAACAATCCGGATCGAGAACGGGCGGATTCATAACCTATCCTACCATAACCGGCGTATGAATGAGACACGTCGGAACGTGCTATGTCAAACCGATGTGCTTGATTTGAACGATTACATCCGCCCTGTGAACTATCGGGAGCGGACGAAGTGTCGGGTCGAATATGATGTGGATATCCGGAACGTGGAGTATGCCGCCTATCACTTCCGCCCAGTATCCTCTTTGCGGTTGGTTGTCGATGACGAAGCCGACTATCGGTATAAAAGCAGAGATCGGAGTGTGCTGAACCGCTTGTTCGCGTGTCGCGAGACAGAAGATGATGTGTTGGTCGTCCGGAAAGGGTTGTTGACCGACACCTCTATTTGCAACGTGGCATTCTGGAACAGGAAACAATGGATCACTCCCTCCGCACCGTTACTGGCAGGGACGAAGAGGGCTTCGTTGTTGGATCAGGGAGAGCTGGTTGCAGGTGATATCCGTCCGGAGGATTTACCGGGCTATTCCCGTATCAGGCTGTTCAATGCGATGATCGAGTTCGGGGAAATCGATCTTCCGGTTGATAAGATCGTGCTTTGACTCAGATACTCCTTGTCGTTGGCATAGATGTAGAGTAAGGTCCCGTCCTTGATGGTGTTAATGATCGGCTTGGCAAGAGACGGGGGTAGGGCGGGACAACCGAAACTTCTTCCTAAGCGGCCCGTCGAGACGGCAACAGACGGGCTGCAATAATTCGCCCCGTGCACTACGATCGCCCGTTCTTTTGCCCGGTCGTTGATCCCTTTTTCCAAGCCGTTCAGGACTAAGGAGTAGCCATTTTTGCCCTGATAGGTATTTTCCGTAACGAAAAATCCCAATGAACTTTTGTAAGAATTGACTTTGTTGGAGAAAGAAGTGGCGTAATTTCCTCCGCTGTTTTTTCCGTGTGAGACGAGAGAGGAGAACAGGAGTCTCTTATGCCGGATATCCAGGACGTAAAGCCGTTCTTCTGTGGAAGGCTTTGTGAAGTCGATTAGGGTAATGATATCCTTGTTACGCCGTTCGATTGCCTGTGCTCCGGTTATCGCCTGTTCGAAAGCGGTATAGTCCACCATACTATCCAGCTGCATATCAGCATAGAGCTGTCGGCATACCGAAGACATGGCCGCCGCGGGATCAGCCGGAATCAGGGGAGACGAACTTCTGGTTGTCGTATAATTAGCCGGAAGAAATAATAAAAACAAGTATAAACAGATACGCAATAACATAAGATTGAATAATGTCGCACAAAGATAAGACTTTTAATCAAAAACGAAAACAATAGTCTCATTTACAGGTGCCCAATCATAAACGAACTTGGCGTGAGAGGTCGCATTCCGGACGCACATATGGGAGCGTGGGGTCGTTCCAAGTGTTGGGCTGTATTCGATCAGCGACTTGCGTGGCGCGTTTACCGGGACCCCGTGGATATAACCTCCGTTGGTGAACCGGCTGGCATAAGGAGCGAATCCGCCTGTCTCTTTGCTGCCGTCTACGAGGTAAATCATCCTTGCCTTCTTTTCCTGAACGACAAATATGCCTAATGGCGTTTCCTGTGCGTATGGAGGACGGTGCTGCCCTGTTGTGGCCGGATTCATGCTTCTGACCAACCATTTGGAACCTGCATGCTCGAGTGTTGCGATGTTCTGGTTGGTGACGTCGACGAATATGGCCTTGTCGAACGTGACGCTATCGGCTATCGGCTTGACATATTTTCCGGGAACCAGCCATTCCCCGTTTGTATAGATCGTTTGGATACGGAAAAGGCGGTTGCTGTCATCAAGCAATTTCACAAGAGCACCGTCACGGCCATAGCGTTCGGCAGTCAGTGTATCTTCCGGCAGATATAGCGGGACAGACTGGTAACGTTCGATACCTAAAGTGTCGGAAACCCGCTTGTAAGCATCGCGATGAAACTTCCGGACCAGCGGGGCTTCCCCGTTCTTGTTCCTGTAGTTTTGAAAGATCGCCCAACGGGACGGCTTCTGCCGGAGCGAATCGAGCAGACGGAGACCGGCACGGATCTTATCCCATTGGAATTCCCGCATTGTATCCTTGTATGGGTAAGTATCGGCTAACGTATGCTGGTCGTAAAGCAGTTCCTTTTCTATAACGGTTTCAATGAGGGGAGGGGCCGCCTCCGGTACTGTTTCTGCAACGGGAGTGTCTAGTCCGGGTAAACCGGATCCTTGCGGCTCTCCTGGCTTTGTCGTACAGAAACTCAGTGTGGAAAGGCAAAGCAACAAGAGTATGGGAATTGTTTTCATTGTATCTGTCATTCTATTCATTATATAAATATAAACAAAAGAATAGAACGATTGTTTGTTTTTCTTTTTTTATTCCTTTTTAGGCAAACGAAGGACAAAGCGGATCAGGGCGACGAATACCTTGCCGTATTTGTCTAGCTTGAGCTGTCCGACACCTCGTATTTCGCTGAACTCGTCGAGCGTAACCGGTTTCTTACGGACCATATCTTCGAGGGCGTCATCCGAAAAGAGGATATAAGCCGGGGTATGTTCGCGTTCGGCAATCTGCTTACGGAGTTGTTGCAGGGAGTCGAGCAACGTTTCATCCACGGAAGTGGATTCGATCGGACGGATCGGACGGTATTTGTAGCCGCCTTTCTTGGTCGGCAGGGCAAAATCTTTGATCTTTTGGTAAATGGTCATGAGCGCCTGCTGCTCGCCGAAAAGGACTTTACGTCCTAATGGAGTCACTTTCAGGTGACCGGCCGACATATAGTCGATTTCAATATAACCGAGCTGAAGCATCTGATATAAGTATTCTTTCCACTCTTTGTAGCTGAGGTCTTTGCCAACACCATAGGTTTTTAGCTTGTCGTATCCTTTTTCCTTCAGTTCATCCTTTTCGGCTCCCCGGAGTATATCGATTAGCAGGTGCATATTGGCTGTTTGCCCGGTACGAAAAATACCGCTCAGGGCTTTCTGTACCAAGATGCTCCCGTCGAAACGTTGGGGAGGGTTCTTGCAGACGTCGCAGTTCCCGCAGTCCTTGTCCGTTTCTTCTCCGAAATAGCTCAGCAAGATACGACGCCGACAGATGTCTGCCTCGCAATACCTGCGCATCCGGTTCAACTTCTGTAAACTGACGTCTTTCTGTCCGCTTTCCTCTGCAAAACGGCGAAGGAGCAGGATGTCGCCCACGGAATAGAACAGAAGCGTGTCGCTTTTCATTCCGTCCCGTCCGGCACGGCCTATTTCCTGGTAGTAGTTCTCGATGCTTGTCGGCATATTATAATGAATGACCCAGCGGACATTGCTTTTGTCTATCCCCATCCCGAATGCGACCGTTGCACACACTACATTAACACGGTCGTTGATGAAATCGTCCTGTGCTTTCTCGCGTTTGTCGGAGCTTAGCCCGGCATGATAGGCGACTGCCCGGATGCTGTACTCAGACAGTTCTTCGACCAAAGACTCCGTACTGTTACGGCTCATGCAGTAGATGATACCGCTCTGCCGGTGATGCCGGTTGATGAAATGGACGATCGCTGCGATCTTTTCCTTTTTGCTCAGCCCGCGGCGGATAGTGAGCGACAGGTTCGGGCGGTCGAAAGACGAGATGAATGTTTTAGGATCACGCAGTTTCAATTGATTTAGGATGTCCGTCCGGGTGATTTTGTCTGCCGTAGCTGTCAGGGCGATGATCGGTACTTTCGGAAAATTCTCTTTCAGAACGGACAACTGGGTATATTCGGGGCGGAAATCATGTCCCCAATGCGAGATACAATGCGCTTCATCGATGGCGATCAGCGAAATGTCGATGCGGGGCAGGAGCCAGTGCAGTTCGCTAATGATCCCTTCGGGGGAGATGTAAAGCAGTTTCACCTTTCCCTGTATGCAGAGTTGTCGTACCCGGTGGCGTTCTTCCTCCGGCATCATGCTGTTGAGCGTAGCAGCCGGTATGCCATTGGCGATCAGTCCTTCGACCTGGTCTTTCATCAGAGCGATAAGGGGAGATACTACGATGGCGGTTCCCGGCATATAGATCGCCGGAAGCTGGAAACAGATCGACTTGCCGCCACCCGTAGGCATCAGGACCAGCGAATCTTCTTTCTGCAAGGTGCGCTGTATGATTTCGGCCTGTAAGGGGCGGAATGAAGTGTATCCGAAGAACCGTTTGAGTAGTGACAATAATTCTTTCATGAGAATCAAAAAGAACTGAATATTTTTAAAAAGCACGCAAATATAGCAAATTATTGCAGAGATGCCGGATTTTTGTGTATCTTTGTCACCATTATTTATTTAACGAGCCGTGACGGCTCATTCTTATTATATGACATTTGAACAATTGGAACTAATCGAGCCGATACGAAAGGCTCTCAAAAAAGAAAAGTACACAACTCCCACTCCCATACAAGCCGAAGCCATTCCCGTAGTATTGGACGGATCTGATTTATTAGGTTGCGCACAGACCGGAACAGGTAAGACGGCAGCTTTCTCCATCCCTATCATCCAAAAGATCGAAGAGCGGATTTCGAGGGGACGTAAACCGGGCATCAAAGCCTTGATCCTGACTCCGACACGCGAATTGGCGATCCAGATAGGTGAAAGTTTTACGGCATACGGGCGTTATACTCACGTAAAACATACCGTTATTTTCGGTGGCGTGGGGCAGAAGCCGCAGACAGATGCATTGGAACGGGGTGTAGACGTATTGATCGCAACTCCCGGGCGTCTGCTGGATTTGATCAACCAAGGTTTTATCCGCCTGGACACATTGGAATATTTTGTTTTGGACGAAGCCGACCGGATGCTGGATATGGGATTTATCCATGACATCAAACGCATCCTTCCTTTACTGCCCCGAAAGCGCCAGTCCCTGTTCTTCTCTGCAACGATGCCGCCGGAGATCGAACGCCTGGCCGGAACGATCCTTCATGAACCTGAGAAAGTGGAGGTGACTCCTGTTTCTTCAACCGTCGATACGATCGACCAGTCTGTCTATTTTGTTGAGAAAGTGGAAAAGATCAACCTGTTGAAGAATCTGCTGGAAGACCGCTCACTGGAATCCGTCTTGGTTTTTACTCGTACGAAGCACGGAGCCGACAAGGTTGCCCGTGTCCTGAACAAATCCGGGATCGGTGCGGAAGCCATTCATGGAAACAAAGGGCAGAGTGCCCGTCAGCGTGCCTTATCCAGTTTTAAGGATCATACGCTCCGTGTCTTGATCGCGACCGATATCGCCTCCCGCGGTATCGATGTCGACCATCTTTCGCATGTCATCAACTATGATTTGCCGAATGTACCTGAAACCTATGTGCACCGTATCGGCCGTACCGGTCGTGCCGGCCGTAGCGGGATCGCTTTTTCCTTTTGCGATGTGGAAGAGGTTCCGTATCTGAAAGATATCCAGAAGCTGATCGGTAAAGAAGTGCCGGTTGCAGGAGGCCATATGTTCGAGACGGTCGAGGTAAAGGAAGCGGTAGCCGAGAAGAAAAAAGCGATAAAAGAAGAGTCCAAGCGCCGGAATATGTTCGGTAGCAAACGGGATGGCAGCTTTTGGCGGAATAAGAAGAGAACGGCTGCAAAATAATGGGCTATCTCCTTTGATATATGCATGGAATGTTATACATTTGCCCACTTAACATAAAATTCTAAATTGAAAAATGGAAAACACTCGTCGTTCATTCCTGAAAAAGATGACCGCTGCCGGAATCGGTACGGCTGGTCTTGCATTGAGTAGCAATGCTGCTGCTACGGTTACAACAGAAACTAGTGCAGAGAAGAAAAAGAAACCCGCCGGCAAAGACGATGGTAAATTACGCTTCGGTTTTATCGGTACAGGTTCTCGTTGTCACGAACATATTAACAACGTGTTGTCTATCCCCGGAAACAAGATCGTGGCTATCTGCGATATCCAAGCTGGTCCGATCCAGCGTACGCTGGATCATATCGCCAAGTTCAATGTTCCGGCTCCGAAGGTATATACAGGCAGCGAACGTGAATTTGAAAAAATGTTGAACAACGAAGAATTCGATTGTGTCATCATCGCCAGCCCGTGGGAATGGCACGTGCCGATGTCGGTTGCAGCCATGAAAGCCGGTGTCCCTTATGTCGGTGTGGAAGTATCTGCCGCCAATACGCTGGAAGAATGCTGGGATCTGGTCAACGTATCGGAAGCTACGGGAAGCCATCTGAACATCATGGAAAACGTTTGCTATCGTCGCGACTGCATGGCTGCGTTGAACATGGTCCGCAAAGGCCTGTTCGGTGAATTGCTGCATGCGACTTGCGGTTACGAACATGATTTGCGCGATGTCAAATTCAATGATGGTAAACATTATACTTACCAGAAAGGCGGTGAGTTGCGCATGGGTAAAGATGCGTTTGCAGAAGCCCAGTGGCGTACGAACCATTCTGTCCGCCGTAACGGCGATGTCTATCCGACGCATGGAATCGGACCGGTGGCAAACTGCCTAGACATCAACCGTGGTAACCGTTTTCTCTCCTTGTCTGCTATGGCAACCCAGTCTCGCGGTTTGCATAAGTTCATCGTGGACAATGGCGGTGAAAATCATCCGTTGGCAAAAGTCCGCTTCAACTTGGGTGACATCGTGACTTCCATGATCAAGTGTGCGAACGGACAGACGGTTATCGTTACGCATGATACGAATTCCCCCCGTCCTTACTCTTTGGGATTCCGCATTCAGGGAACCGAAGGTTTATGGATGAACGATGGCGATCACGTATACGTTGAAAACCAATCCAAACCTCACCGTTGGGATGATTCGGAAGAATGGTTCAAGAAGTTCGACCATACATTGTGGTCCAAACATGAAGCCGAAGCTGCTCAGGCCGGACACGGTGGTATGGACTACGTGATGATGTTCGACTTGATCAACGCTATCCATAACAAGAAACCGGCTCCTATGGACTGCTACGATGCTGCTGCATGGAGCGCTATTTCCGCTTTGTCCGAGATGTCTATCGCCCGTGGCGGCGCATTGGTAGACTTCCCCGACTTTACTCGTGGACAGTGGATTCACCGTCAGCCGGCATTTGCATTGTCTGAATAAGAAAACTGAAATATCCATTAAAAGGCTATCGGGTTCCGGTAGCCTTTTTTTGTGGGAACGGTTGGCTATATGTAAATATTTCAAAGAGCGTTTGTGAATCGATTACCCTGCAAATATATGGTATTATAAAAAAGCGGAGTCGATTAGAGTCGAATAGAGTCGATTAATCTTTTCATGTTCATGGATCGATTCTTCCGGATTGTGATCTGCTTTTATATATAGCCTGCTGCTTTATGGTGCGAATCACCGGTGATTTGAATTCAAAACACCGGTGATTCGTTTTCAAAACACCGGTGTTTTGATTGGGGGGCTGAGATACCGGTCCTTTAGGAGTTGGCGGGATTTTTTGAAGTTTCGCCTTTTGTCGTTTTCAAAAATTGAAAAAAGTCCCGTTTTATAATTAGTTATAAGAGAATACTTAGTTATTATATATAAGGAATCGTCATAGCAAAAGGTCAAGAGGTGGTGATTTGCTGTTGCAATGTATTGGTATTCATTGTTTTATTGATCGTTTGCAAATGGACATAGCTATCAATAAAACAATGAATACCAATAAAAATCGTTTTAGCAGTCATTTTAATCGACTCTAATCGACTCTAATCGACTTTGCTTTTTTATGGTTTCGTATCTTTGTCGGGTGAATCGGTTCGGTATCTATATGTTGATCCGTTCTATCTCTTCCAACCAAAGTCGTGACACCGCATCGCTCGGCATACGCCAGTCACCACGTGGCGAGAGGCTGACGGAGCCGACCTTGGGGCCGTCTGGCAGGCAACTGCGTTTGAATTGTTGTTGGAAGAAGCGGCGGAAGAAGGTGTAGAGCCATTTCTTGACCGTTGCATTGTCGTAGATGCCTGCGAAGGCTTTTTGCGCTAAGAAATAAATCTTGGACGGATGGGAACCGAAACGCAGGAAATGGTAGAGGAAGAAGTCGTGCAGTTCGTACGGGCCGACCAAGTCCTCTGTCTTTTGCTTGATGTTGCCGTTCTCGTCTGCCGGGATCAGTTCGGGGCTGATCGGCGTGTCGACGATATCCAGCAAGGTGAGGCGGGAGGCATCGTCCACCTTGTGATTGGCAACCCATTCGACCAGGTATTTGACCAATGTTTTCGGGATGCTGCCGTTCACGCCGTACATCGACATATGGTCGCCGTTGTAGGTCGCCCAGCCGAGTGCCAGTTCGGAGAGGTCGCCGGTTCCGATCACGAGGCCGTTCTTCTGGTTGGCGACATCCATCAGCAGTTGGGTCCGTTCGCGTGCCTGGCTGTTTTCGTAGGTCACGTCATGGACGGACGGATCATGGTCGATGTCGCGGAAATGTTGAAGGCAGGCTTCCTTGATCGGGATCTCTTTCAGTGTGACGCCGAGGGAGCGGATGAGGTCGCAAGCGTTAGTATAGGTGCGGTCGGTCGTACCGAAGCCGGGCATCGTGATGCCGATGATCTGCCCCCGTGGCATCTTCAGAGCGTCGAACGTCATGACGGTCACGAGCAGAGCCAGGGTGGAGTCCAGCCCGCCTGAAATACCGACGACAGCCGTTTGAGCATGTGCATGGACGAGTCGTTTGGCAAGGCCGGCTACCTGTATGTGGAATATTTCTTCACAGCGTTCCTTCAAAGCCTCTCCGGAGGGAGTGAACGGATGCGGATCGACCGGACGCGTCAGGCTGAATCCGTCCGGAATCCGGACTTGGAAGTCTACAACCTGTGCCTTTTCCTTCGGTAGACCGGATGTGCCATACATGAAGCTGGTGTTGACTTGCCGGTCGTTCTGCAAAGTCTCTATGTCGATCTCGCTGATGACAAGCTGTTCTTCCATCGTGAAACGGGGAGATTCGGCAAGCAGGTTGCCGTTCTCGGCTATGATCCCGTTACCGGCAAAGACGAGGTCGGTGCTCGATTCGCCGAAGCCGGAAGAGGCGTAGACATAGCCTGCCATGCAACGGGCGGATTGCTGGCAGATCAGCGAACGCAGGTAGGCGTGCTTGCCGATCAGCTCGTTGCTGGCGGAGAGGTTGAAGATGATGTTGGCTCCTTCCATCGCCAGCAGGGAACTGGGGGGGACGGGAACCCATAGGTCTTCGCATATCTCGATGCCGGCAGTCAGCCGTCCCGAACGGAACAGCAGGTGGCTGCCCATCGGATATTCTTCTTCCCCGATGGAAATTGTCGATTCCCGAAGTTCCGTGGCAGATGTGAACCAGCGTTGTTCCTGAAACTCTTTATAGTTGGGCAAATATGTTTTGGGGACGACACCCCGTATGGCTCCTTTCTGGAAGACAACGGCGGCATTGATCAGCCGGTTTTCCGTCCGTAGCGGAACGCCGACGATGGTCAGGATATCCAGGTCGGCCGTGTTGCTGACCAACTGGAGCAGTGCCTCTTCTGCGCCATCGAGCAACGTCTGCTGGGCGAAGAGGTCGAGGCAGGTATAGCCGGTGACGGACAGTTCCGGGAAAGCGATGATCTGCACGCCTTTTTCCGATGCTTGCCGCATCAGTCCTTCTATTTTTTCTATATTATAAAAACAATCCGCTACCTGTACAAGCGGTACGGCGGCGGCAACTTTTACAAATCCGTAGTTCATATTTGTTTATATTTGTCTTATAGTTTTTTGAGCTTGTCGGGGTTCTGACGGCAATCCCATAATAAAACGACTTGTATCGTGTGATCGTTTTCTCATGGTATAGATAATTTTATAGTAGCCTTCTACCAGAGAGCGATACTGCTTTGTCCTGTTTGCAAAGGCAGGTTCTCCATTTCTTTGATACCTTTTCCTTCGCTTAATTCTTTTTCGGCAATATCGATTTCTGCATTTGCTTCGTCTATATTGAAAGCGATAGGGGATAGAGCCACCGGCTTTTTATTTAGTATCCGTTTTGTATATTTTTCCAGCTTATCCATCACTTCCAGACTGTCTATCTCGTCCAGATAATCGCGGATAAAGTTCTGTTTCCATTGTTGTAATTCCATTGCCGTTATGACGTAAACTCCTTTCTTATTGAATTATGCTCCAAAGGTATGCAATTCCTTTGTAATAAAAAAGAAGGGGATCCATACTTCACAGCACGTTCCCCTTGCAAACACAAAACAATCAACAAAAAACTATCTGATAAATAATAGTTCCCTGTATTTCGGCAATGTCCAGATCTGGTCGTCGACAACCAGTTCTAATTTGTCGATGTGGTAGCGGATGGCTTCCAGCATCGGGACGATCTTGTCGTGGTAGGCGATTGCCTTCTCGCGTTCGCTTTCGATCTTGTTAGCGACCTTGCGGGCTTCCACCATTTCATCGACCTTCTCTTTGATGAAGTTGGTGCGGTTGGCGATGTCTTCGATGATCTCCAGGTTGCGGGACGAAAGGGCGGAAGCCTTATCGGCAGGGAAGAGGTCTTTCATCTTGTAGACGTTGTCGATCAGGGAAGTCTGGTATCTGGTGGCGGTCGGGATGATGTGGTTCATCGCCAGGTCACCGAGTACGCGAGCTTCGATCTGGATTTTCTTCGTATAGGTTTCCCATTTGACTTCGTTACGGGCTTCCAGTTCCTTGCGTGTCATGACGCCGGTGGATTCGAACATCCGGACGCTGCTTTCTTTCAGATAGTTGTCGAAGATCACCGGCACGCTTGTCTCGCAGTCCAGGCCACGACGGGCTGCTTCGGCTTTCCATTCGTCACTGTAGCCGTTGCCGTCAAAATGGATCGCCTTGCATTCCTTGATGTCTTTACGTAGTACTTCGAGGATGGCGGCGAATGTCTCCTTGCCATCGGCAATTTTTGCATCGACCTCGGTTTTGAATGTCTTCAACTGTTCGGCTACGGCAGCATTCAGGGCGAGCATGGCGGAAGCGCAGTTGGCCTCGGAGCCTACGGCACGAAATTCGAAACGGTTGCCGGTGAAGGCAAAAGGTGAGGTACGGTTACGGTCGGTATTGTCGATCAGCAGTTCGGGGATACGGGCGATGTCGAGCTTCATGCCTTGCTTGCCTGCCAGCATCAGGTCTTCCGGTTCGCTTTTTTCGAGATGTTCCAGGACTTTCGACAACTGTGTTCCGAGGAAGCTGGAGATGATTGCAGGAGGTGCTTCGTTAGCTCCTAAACGATGGGCATTGGTGGCACTCGAAATGCTGGCTTTCAGTAATCCGTTGTGGCGGTAGACAGCCATCAGTACATTGACGATGAAGGTGATGAAGCGGAGGTTTTCTTCCGGTGTCTTGCCCGGAGCCATCAGCAGGATGCCTGTGTCGGTTCCCAGTGACCAGTTGTTGTGTTTGCCGGAACCATTTATGCCTTTGAACGGTTTCTCGTGCAGCAGGACACGGAAGCCATGTTTGCGGCTGATCTTGCGCATCAGAGCCATTACAAGCAGGTTATGGTCGTTCGCCAGGTTGCATTCTTCGAAGACGGGAGCCAGCTCGAACTGGTTCGGGGCGACTTCATTGTGGCGTGTTTTCAAAGGAATGCCTAATTTGAGCGACTCGATTTCCAACTCCTTCATAAATTCCATGACACGGGTCGGGATGGCGCCGAAGTAGTGGTCTTCCAATTGCTGGTTCTTCGAACTTTCGTGTCCCATCAGCGTACGGCCTGTCAGCAACAGGTCGGGACGTGCGGCATACAGTCCTTCGTCGACTAGGAAGTATTCCTGTTCCCAGCCCAGGTAAGCGTATACTTTCTTTACATCTGGATTGAAGTAATGGCAGACGTCTGTGGCAGCCTTGTTAACGGCTTCGAGGGCTTTCAATAGCGGGGCTTTGTAGTCCAGCGATTCTCCGGTATAAGCGATGAAAACAGTCGGGATACAGAGTGTGTCACCTACGATAAAAGCGGGAGAGGAGGGGTCCCAGGCGGAATAGCCACGTGCCTCGAATGTGTTCCGGATACCGCCGTTCGGAAAACTGGATGCGTCGGGTTCCTGCTGGATCAGTAGCTTGCCAGAGAACTCTTCGACCATGCCGCCCTTGCCATCGTGTTCGACGAAAGCATCATGCTTCTCGGCTGTTCCTTCGGTCAGCGGATGGAACCAATGCGTGTAGTGGGTGGCTCCCATTCCGATCGCCCACTTCTTCATGCCGGCAGCTACGATGTCGGCTGTTTCTCGGTCGAGCGGAGCGCCGTTGTCGATGCAGTCCGTGATCCGTTCGTACGCTTTTTCAGGAAGATATTTGAACATCTTCGCCCGGTTGAATACGTTCTGCCCGAAATAGTCGGATGGACGTTCGGCCGGAGCCGGTACTTCTGCAGCCCGTTTCTTGAAGGCTGTTTCTACTACTCTGAATCTTAACTTTGACATAGATATAATGATTTGATGTGATAATTTTCCAAATTAACCTGTGGATTGGAATTCATCGACTGTTAGCTTAGAGCAACCACTTCTTCAGCCTGCTCATGGCTTCCAGCGTGTCGTCTCTGTCTCCGAAAGCGGTGAGACGGAGAAAACCCTCGCCACCGGGTCCGAACCCCACACCGGGAGTCCCTACTATATTGACTTCGTAAAGCAGTTTGTCAAAGAATTTCCAAGAAGAGAGTCCGTCCGGTGTTTTCAGCCAGATGTAAGGGGCGTTTTCGCCGCCATACACCCGCAGGCCGCAGCTCTGGAGGCTTTCCCGCATGATGCGGGCGTTGGCCATGTAATAATCGATCGTTTTCCGGACCTGCTCTTTCCCTTCCGGGCTGTAGACTGCTTCGGCTCCTCGCTGGGTGATGTAGCTCGTACCGTTGAACTTCGTGCACTGACGGCGGTTCCACATCCGGTTCAGCGGAACCCGTTCGCCTGCCAGGGTAAAGGCGTTCAACTCTTTCGGAACAATCGTGTAACCGCAGCGCACACCTGTGAAACCGGCTGTTTTGGAGAAGCTGCGGAACTCGATCGCCACCTTCTTCGCTCCCTTGATCTCGTAGATAGAGTGGGGGATATTGGGATCTTGGATATAGGCCTCGTAAGCCGAGTCGTACATAATCAGGCAATCATTGGCAAGGGCATAGTTCACCCATTTCTTCAGTTCTTCTTTCGTAAGCGTTGTCCCGGTCGGGTTGTTCGGATAGCAGAGGTAAATGATGTCTACGCGGCGGCTGGGCAGATCGGGCACGAAGTTATTGGCTTCGGTGCAGGGGATGTAGACCACGTCGCTCCATTTGCCGTTTTCCAGCGTACCGGTCCGTCCGCTCATCACGTTCGAGTCGATATATACCGGATAGACCGGGTCTGTCACACCGATACTGTTGTCGTGACGAAGCATGTCACCGATGTTTCCACAGTCGCTTTTGGCTCCGTCGCTCACGAACACTTCTCCGGGTTCGAGGAAGATGCCGCGACTGGCATAATCGTTCTTGATGATGGCATCTATCAGGAACGGATAGCCTTGTTCGGGGCCGTATCCGTGGAATGTATCCTTGCTTGCCATCTCGTCGACCGCCTTGTGCATGGCTTCGATGACGGCAGGGGCTAACGGTTGCGTCACATCGCCGATACCCATGCGGATAATTTTCTTTTTGGGATGTGTAACCTTAAAACTGTTTACTTTCTTTGCGATGTCCGAGAACAGGTAGTTGTTTTGCAGCTTCAGGAAATGTTCATTAATCAGTGCCATATTCTATCAATAGTTTTTTGTTGTGTTTATATTTCCAGTTCCCCCTCGAATACTTTGACCGCCCCGCCAGTCATATAGACGTGTCCGGAACTTTCATCCCAATGGATGGTAAGAGGGCCTCCATCCATGACGACTTTGGTTTTTCGTCCGGTTTTCCCGCGCACTGCGCTTGCTACGGCTGTCGCACAGGCTCCGGTCCCACAGGCTTGCGTAATGCCGGAACCGCGTTCCCAAACCTTCATCCGTACTTCGTCTGTACTTAGCGCCTGGACAAATTCGACATTCGTCCGGTTCGGGAACAGCGGATGGCATTCCAATAAAGGTCCGATGACCGGCAGATTTATATTCGTGATATCTTCGACAAAAATGACAAGATGCGGATTCCCCATCGAGATGACCGTTCCCGTATAAAAATAGTCTCCGGCTTCTATTTCAAGGGCTGTTTCACCTATTACCGGACAGCCCATGTCGACCGTCACTTCGGTTACCTCTTCGTGGGGACCGGAAAGTTTCCGGGTGGTCAGTTGCAACTCCTTGATGCCGGATAATGTTTCCAGCGTAATGTTTTTTTTGTTCGTCAGTCTTTTGTCATATACATATTTGCCGATACAACGGGAGGCATTTCCACACATCATGGCTTCGGAACCGTCCGCATTGAAAATACGCATGCTGAAGTCGGCGATTTTTGATGAACCGATCAGAACCAGTCCGTCCGAGCCGATCCCGGTATGGGGAGCACTCAACCTAATGGCAAGCTCTTCCGGGTTCCGGACCGGAAAAGCCATTGTATTCACGTATATGTAGTCGTTTCCGGCTCCGTGCATCTTTGTAAATCTGATTGGTTCTGTCATTTTTATCGCTATTATTTTGTTTGATATGTCTTTTTGTTTTATTACAATGCAAATATACGACGTTTTGATATTTTTGATATGTAAATTATGTCTTAATGTATAATAATAATGTGTTTGTGATGAATTGTTATAAATAGGGCTGTTTTATGTTATAAATAGTAATGGAGATACTTGTTTTATCTTTGTTATTGTAAGTTGTTCTATGCGAATGGCTATCTGAGTTTATGATGAGGACTTTTGGTTTTGGAAGGATGGGAAGAAATTCTGACTGCTGATCGACACACCTCCTGAAAGATTTCATGAGGTCAAAATAAAAATTCGCTTGCTATTTGTTTTTTTGGCACGGGTTACACGAGGAAAGAATAAAAAAGTCCATGTAATCCGTGCCTAAGAGAAATCATATAGGTATTTTGATACAGTTCCTTAACCGGCATGAAAGAGGTTATTTTTGGAATATCTCCGGATATTTGTTGATGAAATAGATCGGGGTGCAACTCCAGGCATGGCAATAGCTATTGATTACGAAGAAGCCATAGGGGGAAAGGTAATCATTGTTCGGGTCATAGACTTCCCAAAAGGTATCGGCTCCCCGCTTTACCATACTACCCCAATAATCGGTAATCAGTTTGCGTGCTTCTTGCGGCATGCCGCATTGCAGAAGGGCTTCTATCACATAATGGTAAGCATAGGGGCAGCCCGGATAGCAAGCGTCGGGCATGGACATGACGGTAGCCATTGCCTTAGCCCCTTCTTTTTTGTCCAGTGTGTTGGATAGGATCATCCAAACTTGCGACAGATAGGAGATTTGTTTGTCTTTGCCGCTGACCATTACTCCTCGCTTCTTGTCATAGAAATGTTGGCGGGCAGCTTTTTTCATCTTGCCGGCTATTGTCGGCCATTCGCCGGCCTCCTTTTCTTTGCCTAACATTTTAGCCAATTCGTAGCTGTGTTGTAGGGCGAAAATCGTTAGTCCTTGCATGGAAGCCTGCCGGTCATATCCGTCTTTCCAGTCGAATACCAACCAGTATTGAGGTTTCTTGTCCATGTCATAGATCCATTCCGGTGAAAACTGGCGAAGTGCTAACTCTATCTGGCGGACAACAACAGGCCACAGGTCATTCGCTGTTTCCCTGTCTCCCGTCTCTTTCAGGTATTCCAACAATGCTACGTTATAAATGAGGCAGTAGTCCAGTGTGTGCGTGCCGTATTGCGGATGGGGTTGAGGCTTTTCGAGCAGTGTGGCATGCAGCAAGCCTTCGTCGTTGGCGAAGGCGGCGAGCAGATACAGGCAATGTTTGGTCAGTTCATGGTTCTTGAACGTATGGGCGTTTGCCAATGCTTCGAGATAGAGGTCGCCGATCCACAGGCGGCGATCCCGTTTGGGGCCGTCTTCATAGACAGTCTGCATGCATTCTTTCAGGCTATTCAAGCCTACTTTATATATATCCCGGACCAGAGGATCGGTGGTAGAGGCTAAAGCCGGTGCTTCGTTGGTGACGGAGGTTTGTGTCTTGAAGGTCAGCTTGTCGAACACGAAGTCGAAACTGCCCGATATGCCCAGCAGTTCGATTTTCAGGTAGCGTCCTGCCAGGCGGCGCGGGATCGTCATCTCGTGGGGGACGCTCATGACCGTCACGATCTCGTCCTGCACCCAGGAACGGGCCAAACCTCCCTTATAAGGTTCGAGCGGGGTGTTCAACTCTCCCGGAACTTCTGCAAAGGTGAACTTAAGCCGGACGGGTGCGTCTGCTGCTTTTAATCCGGACGGTTTGATGGAGAAAGTGAGATAGCCGGTATAATGATTGCCGAAATCCAGGGTAATGGCTGGATGCTTTTTGAACGGCTCGTTGAAGAGGATATCCGGTTGTCCGGCATCTTCCATCCGCCAGCCCTGGAATGCTTTTGTGTCCTGTACGGAACGGACGACTTTGACGGGAGAAATAGTCTGATAACTCAACTCCGGCTTGCAGGCCTCAGCTTTCCGGAGCCATTCTTTACTGTCGCTGAAATACGTGCTTTGCGCCAGGCAGGTCGATCCCCAAGCGAATAGGGTAAAGCCTGCGGTCAATAAGATTTTCTTCATTCTTTATAGGGGCTTAGTAAATGGTTGCTTTGTTTGAATGATGCTTTATCGGTGAATAAAAACCGCCTTATTCCTGTGCTGGGCACAGGATCGCGTTATAACTGGCCGTAGATAATGCCTGTTCTTTTGCGATCCCGCGTCGAGCGTGGAAACAAGGCGGTTAAGTCTTCATTCGCCGATAGGTTACTTCGCGTTCTCGATGCGGAACGAGTAGCTATAGTTTTTGTTCTTTTCAATTTCATAATGTGGGCGCGGGCCTGGGCCGCAACTGCCGTTTCCAATACCACGCTGGATGCAATCGAGATTTAGAATCACTTCCGCACGGCGGATATTGTCGAGGTCATGCCCGTAAGTCAGTTCCCACAGTTCCGGATCGGTGAAGTGGAGTGCGCTGAAGTTCAGGTGGTCTTTAGATGTGATTCGGATACCTTGGTTATCGAGGCTTTTTAGCGTCAGCCAGCGTACATCATCGCGGTTACCCATCGACTGGGCACGTACGTAGGCTTCTTCCATTCCAGTCACGGTGTTCTTGTACAGGCCGACATAGGCTGCATTTTTGCGGTCCCAATAGTTTTCAATCGGGCCGCGTCCGTACCATTCCACCTGTTCGAGTGTCGGGTTCAAAGCAACCTGGAGGCCGAGGCGAGGCAGGTTGAAGTCGTTGCCAGCTTTGAAAGTCGCGTCTACATCGACCGTACCGTTTGCATAGACTGTATAAGTGACGTCGAATGGCAGTACCACTTTTTGGGTTCCGCTTCCTACGGTAGCTTCCAAGCTCGTGGTAATGGTCACCGACTTTTTGTCGGTGGCCTGCTTCCAGTCGAATGCCTGCTTTTTGACGGTGGTCGGCAGATAGTCCCGTTTATCATTGTCCATTGCACGGAACCAGTTGAAATCGAAACCTTCCTTATTATAGATCATATCCGTACCGGCATAGCGTAAAGAAACCATCTTGCCCGTCTCTGGATTGAAAGCGATGAAGAATCCCGGAGCGCGAAAACCGATCTGCCCTTTTTCTTCTTCGACTTTCAGTGTGTCGTTGAAAGCTGTGTCGACAGGAGCTACTGCAATCTTTCCGGTCAGTGAATATTGCTCGGAGGCTACTTCGTGTCCGGCATTCGCCCAATTGCAATCCTTTTTCAACCGGGCTGACAGGTTGAGGAAGTATTCGCTGCCGGCATCCAAAGCCGTTTTATAAGGAATCGTCACTTCGATGTCTTTGTTCGGAGCTGCATCGCCTAAAGATAATACGCCCGATTCGACTATTTGGCCGTCTTTCAACAACTGCCATTGTAAATCGAACTGATTCAGATTAAGGAAATCGTAGCGGTTTTCCAGCTTCACTTTACCCGCCTTCAACTCTACCGGTTTGAATTTGATATATTGGTACACTTTTTTCACTTCGATCAATTTAGGAGTTACCTGGCGGTCGGGAGTTACGATACCGTTACAGCAGAAATCAAAATCGTTAGGTTTGTCGCCGAAGCCACCGCCGAAGTAGTAACGGTCAGACAATTCGCCATATTTGTTGATACCCTGGTCCACCCAGTCCCAGATACAACCGCCTATCATGCGGCAGGAATGGTTTTCGATATAATCCCAATATTCATCGAGGTTACCGATCGCATTACCCATTGCATGCGCATATTCGCAAAGGAAGAACGGTTTGTCGCTCTTCTCCTCGTCCTGTTGCTTCATCGACTCGATGGAAGGATACATTCGGGAATCCATGTCGGCGATCCGGTTTTTGCCTTCATAATGGATCGGACGCGGATCGAGTTTGCGGGCTTCCTTGTATACGGTGTCGAAGTTTTTGCCGTCACCGGATTCGTTACCCATAGACCAGAAGATGACGGACGGGTGGTTCTTGTCACGCTCGACCATGCGAACCATACGGTCTACATAGGCGGGTAACCAGCTTTCCTTGTTGCTGATCGAATGGTTGCCGTGACACTCTATATCGGCTTCGTCCATCACGTAGAGGCCATAGTAGTCGTGTAATGCGTACATCTTGGCATCGTTTGGATAGTGGCTCGTGCGGATCGTGTTCAGATTATAACGCTTGAAAAGCAATATATCCTCGATCATCGACTCGACCGGAACCGCTTTTCCGTGCTGAGGGTGGATGTCATGGCGGTTGGCTCCTTTGAAGAACACCTGCTCATTATTGATATATACCCGCTTGTTCTTGATCTCGATTTTGCGGAAACCGAATTGTGAAGACATAGCTTCTAGTGTTTTGCCAGTCTTGTCTTTCAATTCCAGTATCGCCGTGTAAAGGTAGGGAGTCTCGGCAGACCAGAGACGCGGGTTCTTGACTTCGACGCTGGCCGTGTTGACCGTTTCCTGTCCTTTCCTGATGTCTTTGACAACATCGGATATAAAGGCCACCTGTTTGCCGTCTTGGTCCAGCAACGTGATGTCGACAACCGCTTCGTCCACTGTTTTGCCATAGTTCGTCACGTTTGTACGGACACTGAATATCGCCTTGCTCAGGTCATCTCCTGTGAAGGAAGCGGTCAGATAGTAATCGCGCAAGCGCAGCTTGGGAGTCGCGAACAGATAAACATCGCGATGGATACCGCTCAGGCGGAACATATCTTGATCTTCCAGGTAACTGCCGTCGCTCCAACGGTACACTTCGACAGCCAGGACGTTCTTTCCCGGCTTTACATATTTCGTGATATTGAACTCTGCGTCGTTATTCGCTCCCTGGCTGTACCCGACTTTCTTTCCGTTCACCCAGAGGTACATTGCACTGTAGACTCCGTCGAAATGGATAAAGATTTCACTTCCTTTCCAGTCGTCCGGAATATTGAAGTCACGGCGGTAGGAGCCGACCGGGTTCGGTTCGTCCATAATCGTGTATCCTTTCTTGCCTTGTATGAAAGGAGGGTTGTTGCGATGCGGATACGTGATGTTTGTATAAATAGGAGTACCGTATCCGTACATTTCCCAATTGGAAGGAACCGGAATTTCTTTCCAGCCGGAAACATCGTAGTTCGGTTTATAGAAATTGACCGGACGTTCGGACGGCTGTTTTACCCAATTGAATTTCCAGTTGCCGTTCAACAACTGGTAGCGCGGCGAGTTCGGGCGAAGCCAGGCTTTGCGATAGTCTGGCGAACTTTTCAGGCTTTCCACGGAAGGGAAGGGGACATAAGTCGTATGCCCCGGCTCCTTGTTGACGGCAAAGATAGTTTCGTTCTCCCAATCCTTGTCACTAGAACTGCGCAGGGCCTCCTTGTCAATTTTGATGTTTGACCGGCGTAGTGTCCAGTGTTGTCTGGCACTGGTCGAATCAGCGACAAGCTGGAGAGCCGCTTTTCCTGGTTGCCCGTCGTCACTGATACCGAGGTTCAACCCGTTTGTTATGTTGGTGAACGTGTAGGTGTTTCCTCCTATCTTCGTGAGTTTCCAGAATTGGTTCATATTGGTCGCTCCGTTGTCCCACTGGATAACCGGGCCCGGTTCTTTCGTGTTGTTGTTGTCCACGCATTTATCGGAGAGGGGCGTACAGATCTTATAGACCCCATGGCCGGGAGTCGTCAGTTGCCATACCTGCGACACGCGGTTCTCCACACGGTTGTTGATGAATATCTGGGTCCCGTCGTCTTCGCTGTCTTGATTGTCGAGAACCAGGTTGTTGCTGCTTACGATCTCGTAATAGGCGTTGGGATCGATTTCTTGTGAATGTCCGGTTCGGGGAAGCATGGCCATAAGCATAAGCATGGCGAAGAGCGCCCCAGTAGAAATTCTATTTTTCATGTTGATAGATTTAATAATGCATCAAATGTACGAAAAAACGATTATTTTTGTAATAATTAAATTGCAAAATCATGAAATACGAGAGTAACAATTTTCAGTTTGAGGCAGAAATGCCATGGGAATCAGCGGGTGAAGGTATCGTTAGGCAAATCATGGGTTATAACGACAACCTGATGATGGTCAAAGTCAAGTTCGAAACAGGAGCAATCGGAACGCCGCATACACATCCGCATACGCAAACGACTTATGTAGCGAGTGGTGTGTTCGAGTTCACGACGGACGGTGAAACGAAGATTGTGCGTCCGGGTGACGGCGTATATATGAAACCGGGTATTCTGCATGGTTGCATATGCTTGGAAGCTGGTGTTCTGATCGACACGTTCAGTCCGATGCGGGAGGATTTCTTATAAATGGCAGGAATCCCATTTGTACTACGAAAGTAGCCGGAAGTTCGTATTTGTAATAATAATTGATAATTAAAAGGAAACAAAAAAATAGACATAGTTCGATTAGAACTACGTTAATAATGATGCAAATCTATAAAATAAATCCTAACAAAACGGGTTTTTGTATTAATTTTTATTACCCGTTTGAACCTTTTTGCCAAAATAAAGTGTGTTTTGGTTGTTGATATGGATTTCGTTACTTGAAAAACGCCATAAAAGGAAATAGTTCTAATCGAACTTAATCAAATTTTAAATTTATGGCTTTAAACGAACCTAAAATGCGTAGCATTACCGGCAAATTAGTTGCTAATAAGCTGACGGAGCGTGATGATGACTTTTCTTTTAATGTAACTTATCAGGCAAATCGTTCAGTCAAAGACTTATGCAAGCTGGCTGCAACGAACAGTAAATTTACGGCGTCTGAGTTGGAGAGTGCCTATAACGACTTGATGGCCCAGGCTAAGATAGAACTTTACAATGCTTCTACCGTAGAGTTCGGGTTTGCGAATAATTCACTTGGCGTGGACGGTCCGTTTATAGGTCCGGATGCCAAATTCGATCCGTCGGTCAACAATGTAACTTTACGTTGTTCACCCCGTATCGAATTTAAGGAAGATTTGAAAAACATCAGTGTGATTGTCGCTGGTACGGAAGAAGGATTGCCGACCATTACGAAAGTTGTCGATGTGGCAACCGGCAGTGAAAATCTTCGGATCACTCCGGGCGGTGGTCTTAACGGCGAAGGCAACCGGGTGAAGATAACCGGTTCTGAAGGGCAGACGGTCGGCTTCTTCTTCGTGTCCGATACGGATAAAACGGAAATCCCTGTCCCGGTTTCTGCTTTACTACGCAACGACCCATCTTTTTTTTCATTTATCATTCCTCAGTTAAATAAGGGGGCTTACTATTTGGAGGTTGCGACTCAGGCAAGCACAAATTCAAAGAAGTTGTTGAAGGAACCCCGTCGAAACCGCTTCCCCTATCCTTTGTATGTGGGAAATATTCCCGGAGAAGAAGAACGTCCGGGTGAATTATAATTTGTTCCGGTCATCGGCACTGAACGGTGCTGGTAACTGGCACCGAATGGTCTTGACTACCGGCATCCAGCGATGCCGGTAGTCAAGACTGATTAGTATTATTAATCGAATTTTTATATAATAGAAAAATGAAAAAGATAAAAACGAGTATTTGTGTTTGGTTAGCTCTTTCTGCTGTGTTTATGACCGGATGCTATAATGATGAAGATTTATGGAATAAGATTTCGGGATTGGAGAACCGTATCGAAGCTTTGGAAACCTGGCAGGCTGCGGCCAGTAGCAATATTGATGCTCTTCAAAAGTTGATGGACGAAAATGACTATATCACGGATGTCACTCCTGTGGTTTTAGGCAGTGATACGGTCGGTTATACGATACGTTTTAAGAATCAGGAACCGGCTACGATCTATCACGGCGAGAAAGGCGAAAAAGGGAATACCCCCCTAATCGGTATAAAGCAGTCGGAAGATGGAAATTGGTATTGGACACTTGACGGCGAACTGATGAAAGATTCTGAAGGCAATATAATCGGCGCTAATACACAGAGTATACCTCCTGAATTGAAATTAGGAAGCCAATTGCCGGATGATGCCATTCTGATTGGCGGGGGTAAGAAGAATGATACTGCCGTTTATCTTTCTGTAGACGGAGGTAAGCAGTGGGCGAAAGTTTCAGGTGAGCGTGGCGAAACGGGAGAACAGGGTCCGACCGGCTCACAAGGTCCTGCCGGTAGCGGTGGGGGCGGTGGTAGCTCGTTCTTTAGCGATGTGAAGGTCTATGATGACTATGTGGAATTTATCTTGACTGATGGAACCCGGTTCAGTATGCCTGTCACAGTTGAGAATTATATCGATATAAATGATATAGATTGGGATAAATCCAACGTGTGGAAAGTGATGGATGGCGATAAGCAGGTTGCGGAGATCTGTAAGGAAGGGTTCGGCCGTATTCCGGGGCAAAATGGCGTGACTTATCAGGTCGTAGCCGTTTATCCTGTAGGTGAAGATAACAAGGTAGACCTTGCCAATGGATATATAGCGAAATATCTAGGAGGTGCTAAAGGCAGTAGGAATATTGCCGGAGGTAACATTGGTTGGACAATGCGGGGTAGTTATGAAAATGGTAATGTGTCACCTCTTGCAGCTTTTATTGCGGGAACTGGAGGGAAGGAGGAAATCTCCAAATTGATGATTACATCATCTAAAAATGTCAAGGAATGCAAAAATGGGATTGATAAGTATAAGTTAGAACCCTATACCATTTCGGATGCTGACGGTATTGAGTATCCTATTGTCAAGATAGGAGCGTCTTATTGGATGAGAGAGAATTTGCGTGCTACAAAGTTTAAGGATGGAACTTCTTTGGTTTATCAGCGGAGCGCAACGGATGACCAAAAGTCTCAAACTGTTTATCTTAACGAATATTCGACAGGTACTCAGTATCAGAAAGCAGCTATGTATGATTATTATAAGAAAGATGATAGTTTTGATGTGGAAAGTCAGAGCGATGAGGTGAAGAAACGATATGGTTTGCATTATAACTTTTCGGCTGTGGCGGGAGATTACGATCCATATGTCCAGAATCTTGGTTCAGATTACAATATTCTTTCACAAGATATAGAAGGACAAACTAATAATAGTCTTTGCCCCGAAGGGTGGCATATTCCGACAAGTTTTACGCATGGTGTATTTGGAAATTATTATGCAGACATGGAATATATTGATTATATTTTTGGCTTTGACTGGTGGCATATGATGGCTTCTAATGTGGCGGAAAATAAAGATAGTCGTGATTGGGTGGCTGCTCAATGGTGGAAGTCTGGTGATAATACTCCTGATAATTTGAGTGGACTTTCACTTTATGCTGTGCCTGCACTGGGACAGACAACAGGGTTTGGTAAAACCAATACTCCTAAGTTTAATTCAACGGAGTTAGAAGGAACTGTCTTATTTTGGGTCGATATCTTGTCAAAGGGAATTCCGATGCTTCCATATTTGGATGGCGACAATGATATGATTAATAATAATGTCTCAGCGGCAGCAGTCGGAGCTTGTTATTTCCCTATCCGTTGCGTGCGGGATTAGTGAAGGTCATATAAAAACAGAAGCAAACTTCAGTTTAGAGGTTTGTTTCTGTTTTTTATATAACATACAGATTTGAGTGTGTTTTGTTACGGAGATCGGTATGTCAGTATGCCGCTTCATGTACCCCTTTCACCGCCCGTCCGCTGGGGTCGTTCATGTTCTTGAAGGCGGTATCCCAAGCGAGAGCTTCGGCGGTGGAGCAGGCAACGCTCGGTACGCTCGGCACGCTGCGGGCGGCACTTTCACTGGGAAAATGCTCTTCGAAGATGGTACGGTAGAAGTATTCTTCTTTGTTCTGAGGCGTGTTGATCGGGAAGCGCCGGGCGGCATTCGCCATTTCAGTGTCGCTGACGGCTTGGGCGGTCACCTTTTTCAGCGTGTCGATCCAGCTGTAGCCGACGCCGTCGGAGAATTGTTCCTTCTGCCGCCAGGCTATTTCCGAGGGGAGCACATCGGCGAAAGCCTCGCGGAGAATTTTCTTCTCGATCACGCTACCGGGACACATTTTGGCTTCAGGGTTGAGGCGCATGGCAATATCGAGAAACTCTTTGTCGAGGAAAGGAACGCGACCTTCCACACCCCAAGCACATAAGCTTTTGTTAGCCCGTAGACAGTCATACATATAGAGTTTGCTCAGTTTACGGACGGTCTCTTCGTGGAATGCTTTCGCATCCGGGGCTTTGTGGAAATAGAGGTAACCCCCGAACACCTCATCCGCCCCTTCGCCGCTCAACACCATCTTTATACCCATCGACTTGATTACGCGAGCCAACAGGTACATCGGAGTGGAGGCGCGGACAGTCGTCACGTCGTATGTCTCGATGTAGTAGATCACGTCACGAATGGCATCGAGCCCTTCCTCGATCGTGTAGTTGATCTCGTGGTGGACAGTACCGATATAATCGGCCACTTTCTTGGCTGCCACTAAATCAGGCGCTCCTTTGAGACCGACAGCGAAGGAGTGCAGCTGCGGCCACCATGCATCTGCCTTCCCTTCGGTCTCGATGCGTTTGGCTGCGTATTTTTTGGCTATGGCGGAGGTGATGGACGAGTCCAGACCGCCGGAAAGGAGTACGCCATAGGGCACGTCGCTCATCAGTTGGCGGCGTACGGCCGCTTCGAGGGCATCGTGCAGTTCCTCTACGCTGGCAGGATTATCTTTCACGTTATCATATTGCATCCAGTCGCGGATATACCAGCGGGTGAAATCCTTATCACGGCTATAGAAATAGTGTCCCGGAGGGAACTGGCCGTATGCGGTGGCGAAGCCTTCGAGCCCTTTCAGTTCGGATGACACAAGGAGATGCCCTTCGTCGTCGTGGCCGATATAGAGGGGGATGACGCCGATCGGATCGCGGGCGATCAGGTAACAGTCGTTCGCTTCGTCGTAGAGAGCGAATCCGAAGATCCCGCTCAGCTTTTCCACGCATCCCACGCCGTATTTGCGGTAGAGGGCGAGGATGACCTCGCAGTCGCTTCCGGTCTGGAATTCGTATTCGTCTTTCAACTGTCCGCGGAGTTCGCGATGGTTATATATCTCGCCGTTGACGGTGAGGATCAGTTTGCCGTCTTTGCTTCTCAGCGGTTGTCCGCCGGATGCAGGATCGACGATGGAGAGGCGTTCATGGGCGAGGATGGCGGTTTTTCCTTGATAGATGCCGCTCCAGTCCGGGCCGCGGTGACGGATACGTTTACTCATTTTCAGGGCTTGCTGACGAAGGTCGGCGGCGCTGCTATGGATGTTGAAGATTGCTGTAATACCACACATGGGAATTATGATTTATGAATTATGAATTATGATTTATGGGGGTGCAGGTATTTGTCGATAGCGGCTGCTGCTTTGCGACCGGAGGCCATGGCACGGACAACGAGGCTGGCACCGCTGACGGCATCGCCTGAGGCGAAGATATTAGTGTCGGCTATCCGGTTGGTGCCCGGATCGACGGCGATGTTGCCGCGTGTGTCGACGGCGATGGAAAGTTCTTTGATCAGCCCTTCCTGTTCGGGGTGGATGAAGCCCATCGCGAGGAAGACGAGGTCGGCTTCGATTATTTCCGTACGGCCTGTCTTCCACATTTCGGGACGTCCGCCGTTTTTCGCAGGCAACCATTCCACCTCTTCGACTTCGACGCCTTTCAGTGTGTTCTTTTCGCCGATGAAACGGACGGAGGCGAGGTTCCAGCGGCGGATGCATCCTTCTTCGTGGCTGCTGCTCGTTTTCAGCACTTGCGGGTACAGGGGCCAGGGAGTTGTCGGGTTATGTCCGACGGGCGGCTGGGGCATGATTTCGATTTGCGTCACGTTAGCGGCTTTGTGGCGATTGGCTGTCCCGACGCAGTCGCTTCCCGTGTCGCCGCCACCGATGATGAGGATTTTCTTGCCTTTGCAGTTGATGATGTCTTTAGGCGGGATGACGATGCCTTCGAGGATACGGTTCTGTTGTGACAACAGTTCGAGGGCGAAATGGACGCCTTTCAGATTACGCCCTTCGATGGGGAGGTCGCGCGGCACTTCGGAACCGATGGCGATACAGACGGCATCGAACGTCGAGGCGATCTCTTTGGCGGATACTTCGTTGCCGACCATCGTGTTGACTTTGAAGACGATCCCTTCCTGTTCCATCAGCCGGATACGGCGGTCGATGATGTTCTTCCCTAATTTGAAGTTCGGAATACCGAATCGGAGCAGGCCGCCTGGGAGTTCGTATTTCTCGAATACCGTTACTTCGTATCCCCGGCGGTTCAGTTGGTTGGCTGCTGTCAGTCCGGCCGGGCCGCTGCCGATCACGGCTACCCGCTTGCCGTTGCGGATGGGGCGGACCGGTTGGATGTATCCTTCGCGAAAAGCGGCCTCTACGATGGAGGCTTCGTTCTCGCGTATCGTGACAGGCTCGTCACAGCTCAGTTTCAGCACACAGCTTTTCTCACAGAGAGCGGGGCAGATGCGTCCGGTAAACTCCGGGAAGTCGCAGGTCTGCTCCAACACGTGGAAGGCTTCGCGCCATCTGCCTTTATAGAGCAGGTCTTGCCATTCGGGTTGTTTGTTACCTAACGGGCAGGCCCAGTGGCAGAAGGGCACGCCGCAGTCCATGCAGCGGGAAGCCTGTGTGCGGCGGTCGCTGCTGTTGAGCGTTTGTTCTACTTCGCTAAAGTCGTCGATGCGTTCATGAACGGGACGATATCCGGCTTCTTGCCGGTGTATGGTGAGGAATGCTTTCGGATTTCCCATGTTGGTAATTGATTGTTTATACTGATACTTTTCTTTTCTTCGTAATTCGGCCCGGATGGGTAGGGGGGACCTTGTAAGGACGGTGACTCCTCACGCATAAGGACGGTCGCTCCTCACTTGCCGGGTACGTATCCCTGCCGTTTAGTAGTCGCGCTGCATTTCAGCGATTTTTTGTTGCAACTTCTTCATCTGCTCTTCCTGCAAGACCTTTTTATATTCGATCGGGACGATCTGTATGAATTCATCCACATACTTGTTCCAGTTGTCAAGCATTTTGCTTGCGAGGTGACTGCCAGTGAAATGGTAATGTTTGCGGATCAGTTCGTGCAGTTCCTTGCGTGTCGTGCTGTCTTCGATCAGCGAGAGTTCGACCATCTCCATATTGCAGTAGTAGTCGAAGTCTCCTTCCTTGTTCCACACATAAGCAACACCGCCGCTCATGCCGGCGGCGAAGTTGCGCCCTGTACGTCCGAGAACCACCACGCGTCCTCCGGTCATATATTCGCAGCAGTGGTCACCGACTCCCTCTACGACGGCGATAGCACCGGAGTTACGCACGCAGAAACGTTCGCCTACACGTCCGTTGATATACACTTCGCCGCTTGTCGCCCCGTACATCAGGGTGTTTCCGGCAATCGTGTTGTTTTCGGCTACGAAGGTCGACCGTACCGGAGGCATCACGCTGATACGTCCTCCGCTCAAGCCTTTGCCTAAATAATCGTTGGCTTCTCCTTCGAGGCGGAAGTTGACACCGTGCGCAAGGAAGGCGCCGAAGCTCTGTCCGGCCGAACCTTTGAATTTGATATTAAGCGTATGTTCCGGTAATCCTGAGTTGCCGTATCGTTTGGCAATCTCACCGGAGAGCATGGCGCCTACCGAGCGGTCGGTGTTGGCTATGGCATAATCCAAAGAAATCTCTTGTCGGTGCTCGATGGCCGGCATGGCATGCAGGATAATGTCCTGGTCTTTTACATGTCCGGTCAAGTGGACCTGCTCTGCCGTATGACGTATGGCATTTGTAGCAGCCTGTGCTGGGATGTGCAGCAATTTGGAGAAATCGAGCAATGCGTATTTGCCGGATGCAGATGGCGTGGGTGGGCGCTTATCGATCAGGTCCGTACGCCCGATGATGTCATCCAGCCTTTTGAAGCCCATCTCCGCCAAGTATTCTCGGACCTCTTCGGCGAGGAAGGTGAAGAAGTTCACCAAATATTCGTAACGGCCGTGGAAACGTTTGCGCAGTTCCTCGTTTTGGGTGGCGACACCCACCGGGCAGGTGTTCATGTGGCATTTGCGCATCATCACGCAGCCCAGTACGATCAGGGCGGAGGTGGCGAAACCGAACTCTTCGGCTCCCAACAGGGCCATCAGGACGATGTCGCGCCCGGTCTTCAACTGTCCGTCGGTTTGCAGCCGGACTTGCCCGCGAAGGTTATTCATGACCAGTGTCTGTTGCGTCTCCGACAATCCCAGTTCGGGAGGCAGTCCGGCGTAGCGGATGGAGCTCATCGGAGAAGCACCTGTTCCCCCTTCGGCTCCCGATATGACGATGCGGTCGGCTTTAGCTTTTGCTACGCCTGCTGCAATTGTCCCGACACCGCTTTCCGATACCAGCTTCACGCTTATTTCGGCACTCGGGTTGACATTTTTCAGGTCGAAGATCAGTTGTGCTAGGTCTTCGATCGAGTAAATGTCATGGTGGGGAGGAGGAGAGATCAGCGAGATACCTGGAATGGAGTGGCGTGTTTTGGCAATCACGTCGTTAACCTTGAATCCCGGCAGCTGTCCACCTTCACCTGGTTTTGCGCCTTGGGCGACTTTGATCTGTATCTCTTCTGCATTCACTAAATATTCAGCGGTTACGCCGAAACGTCCGGAGGCCACTTGTTTGATGGCGGAACGGAGGGAGAGACCGTCTTCGCGGGGAGTGAAACGGGCGGAGTCTTCGCCTCCTTCCCCTGTGTTGCTGCGTCCATGTATCTTGTTCATTGCTACTGCCATCGTCTCGTGCGCCTCTTTGCTGATCGAGCCGAAGCTCATGGCGCCCGTGACGAAACGCTTCATGATCTCGCTTATTGGTTCCACATCTTCGATCGGAATGGATTTTCCCGTTCGGAAGGTCAGGAAATCTCGGAGGAAGATTGGTGTATCCTTTTTGTCTACGAGATGTGTGTATTCCTTGAACTTCTTGTAGCTACCCAAACGGGTTGCCTGTTGGAGGGCTGAGATCGTTTCCGGGTTCCATGCGTGTTTCTCGCCGTCTTTGCGGAAACTGTATAGCCCTTTGTGCTCAAGAGTCAGACTGTCTATTGTCCCTCTAAAGGCCTGATGATGCAGGGCGATGGCGTCGGCGGCTATCTCTTGCAGGCGGATACCGCCTACACTGCTGGCCGTCCCTCCGAAATAGGCATCGGTAAGTGCGGTCGAAAGGCCGACTGCCTCAAACAGCTTGGCGCCTCGATAGCTGCGGATCGTGCTGATTCCCATCTTGCTCATGACCTTGAACAGACCTTTGCAAAGCGCTTTGATGTAGTTCTTGCGTGCCATTTCGTAGTTGAGCTGTATTTCCTGCCTGTCCACCAGATCTTGGAGGATGGCGAACGACATATATGGGTTGATGGCGCTTGCTCCGTAGCCTAAGAGCAAGGCTGCGTGCATCACTTCGCGCATTTCCCCAGTCTCCACCACCAATGCGGTCTGCACACGTTTTTGTGCGGAGATCAGGTGGTGGTGCACGGCGCTGACGGCAAGGAGTGAAGGGATAGGGGCATGGGTTTCGTCCACATCCTTATCGCTCAGGATGATGTAGTTCACACCGTCTGCGACAGATTGTTCTGCTTGCATGCAAAGCCGGTCGAGGGCGGTTTTCAGTCCTTCGCAGCCCTGCGATACTTCGAAGAGCATCGGCAGCTTGACGGACTTGAAACCTTTATAGCGGATGTTGCAAAGAATATCTAATTGCGTGTTGGTCAGTATTGGGTGAGCGAGGCGTACCATCTTACAATGTGCCTCGTTCGGTATGAGGATATTACTTCCTACAGCACCAATATATTCTGTTAGGCTCATGACCAAATCCTCACGGAGCGGATCGATTGGCGGGTTCGTCACATGGGCGAACTGTTGGCGGAAATAGTTGAACAGCAGTTGAGGATGCTCGGAGAGGACGGCCAGCGGTATGTCGTTTCCCATTGAACCGACCGGCTCCGTGCTGCCTATGCACATCGGGGCGATGATACGCTCGATGTCCTCGCGGCTGTACCCGAAAGTGCGTAGCATCCTGTCATATCCGGCAACGGTGTGCGGGACGTGTCGCCCGGACTTCAGTTCGTCCAGTTCCACCCGGTTGTTTGCTAGCCAGACGCGGTAGAACTGTGCGCCAGCAAGCTGCTTTTTCAGTTCGCCGTCGTAATAGATCTTGCCTTCTTCCGTATCGACCAGCAGGATTTTGCCCGGTTGTAAGCGTCCTTTTTCCTCTATCTCGTCCGGCTCGAAGTCCATTACGCCCACTTCGGATGCCACGACCATCATGCCGTTTTTCGTGATCAGATAACGTGCCGGGCGCAAGCCGTTGCGATCGAGCATTCCTCCGGCATACCGTCCGTCGCTGAAAAGCAGGGCGGCCGGGCCGTCCCACGGTTCCATCAGGATGGAATGATATTCGTAGAACGCTTTCAGGTCTTCCGATATCGGGTTTTTTTCGTTGAAACTTTCCGGAACCAGCATCGCCATGGCATGTGGCAGGCTCATGCCGGACGCCACGAAGAATTCCAGCACGTTGTCCAGTGAAGCGCTGTCGCTCATATCCGGCTGGATGATCGGGCGTATCTCGTCTATATTCGGGATGCGGGGAGAGGACAGGACGCTTTCACGTGCTTCCATCCAGCCACGGTTGCCCCGTATCGTATTGATTTCCCCGTTGTGTGCCAGGAGGCGAAACGGTTGTGCTAGACTCCAGGTCGGGAATGTGTTCGTGCTGAAGCGGGAGTGGACGAGTGCCAGTCCGCTTGTCAGGTAGGGGTTGGTCAGATCAGGGAAATAATGGCGAAGTTGCATTGATTCCAGCATGCCTTTATATATGATGCTCTTGGTGGAAAGTGACGCTACGTAGAAATCTTTCCTGTTCGGTATATCGGATGCCGCCATCCGTTTCTCGATTCGTTTGCGGATGATGTATAGTTTCAGTTCCAATACTTGCTGGTCGTCACATCCGGTGATGAACACCTGTTTGATATCCGGCTCTGTATCCCGTGCGTCTTTTCCTAAGATGTCCGTGTTGACAGGTACTTTGCGCAGATGCATTAAGGTCAACCCTTCCTTTTCGATCTCTTCGATCATGATACTGAGGATAGCCGAATGCTGTTTCTCGTCTTTCGGAAAGAAGACTAGTCCGGTTCCGTACTTACCTTTTTCCGGTACGGGGATGCCTTGCAGTAAGATAAACTCGTGTGGAATTTGTAACAGGATGCCTGCACCGTCGCCGGTCTTGTTATCCGCTCCTTCCGCACCCCGGTGCCGCATGTTTTCCAATATTTTAAGGGCTGATTCCACTATGCCGTGCGATTTACCGCCGTGGACGTTTACGACCAGTCCTACGCCGCAAGCGTCATGTTCGTTGGCAGGATCGTATAATCCTTGCTTATTGTTCAAATTGCTCCTTATATCCATTGTTAGTTGACCTTATATTTGTAATGTATTTGATTTGTTTATCAAATTGCTTGGCAAATATATGTTATTTGTTTCAAAATGTAATAATATTGAGTGCGGATAAGGAGAAGCTTTTTTATTCTATAGATTGGTTTGTTTCTATTTGAAAGTGTTTTGCTGATTTGTGTGACAATTTGTAATAAAACTATTGTTTAATTCTTTCAAATAGAAAGTATATTGTATTCTTTCGATACGTATTCTTGGAGGATAATAAAGGAGAGGATGGAATGAAATTTACCGGATGCGACCTGCCGCAGACGATACAGGGATGCGCACTCGTCTGCGGCAGGCAATGTATGTGTCAGGTTACACCTGCAATACCAGAATAAAGCGGCTGCCTTTTTTGTATTCGGGGTCTATGGACAGTGTGCCGTTCATCTTCGAAGCGATTAGGGAGCAGATGGGTAATCCCAGTCCGTCTCCATCAGTCAGATCCTTGATTTCAGTAAAAGGCTTGAAGATCGCCATTTGCTTTTCGACAGGGATACCCGGACCGCTGTCGGTAACGATGAACTGACAGATATGGGCTCCTTTCTTCTTGAATTCCAGCTTGATTTTGCCTGATGTCGTGTAGATCGCCGCATTTCTCAGCAGGTGTAGCAAGATGCGTTGCAGCTGTTCGGCATTTGTCTTGATTTCGATCTTTGGGATATCAGCAGTGACTTCAACGTCCGGACGGACATCCTCTTTTACCTGTTCCATCACTTTCTCGCAGAAAGAGCTGACATTAAAAGATTGTGCTTCGTAGGTTTCCAGCAAGGAGTTTTCCAACAAAGAAAGTTCTTGTATATGATTTCCGAACTGTTTTAGGGCATCGATACGGGCTTGTATGGCTTTTGCTTGTCTGGGTGCTGTGATTTGCAATCCGGCTACCGATTTGCTCATTTCGTCTAGTGTCGGTTCCATCTGCGCCGATATACTTTGGATGAATCCGGTCTGTTGTTCGCTGTGCTCGGTGATGGTCTGGATGATCTTCTTCAACTTCCGGTTCAGGAGTATGAAGCGTATGACCAGAAATGCCAGAAACGCCAATGCGGCAATTAGGATGGCGGCTAACGTGCAGAGCCCGGCGATGATATACTGCTTGGCTGATAGCTGGTCTTCTTTTTCCTGTATCGTTTGCAGGCTGCTGTCGTATTTTTGTTGCAGGGCACCCAATTTGTCCTCTGCGGTAAGCATTTTTACGGAATCGGTCCATACCATATATTTCTCGTAGGTTTGCTCTAGCAACGAGATATTATTGGCTTTGCGGGCAATTGCGATCAGATTTTGATAGCATTCGTCGATTTTACCGTATTCCTTTTTCTCCCGGTATTGGCTGATGAGCTTGTTGAATGCTGCGTCTCCTTCTTTTTTCTGTTCGAAGATATAGAAATAATCGGTTTTTGTGTACAACAGTTCTTCGGTAAGTTCGGGATTGCCTGATTCTTCGGCCAGGTTGTCCAGCATGTTAAGCTGGAGCTGTGCTTGCGCGGTGTTTCTTAGCTTGATGTACATTTGTAGGCGCTCTTTTGTTATCCCAAAACGCAGGCCGTACAGTTTCTTTTGCTCTGCATGTTCCTGATTTGCCACTATCTGGCTCATTTGTCGGCAGAGGTCGAACGCTTCCTGATAGTAGTTCTCGCGGTGATAGAGGGATGCCGCCTGTGTACCGCATTCGATTGCCTGCGTTATTTTTCCTTCATTTGCGTAATCCTTGTATGCCTGGATATAAAGATAGCGGGCTTTCGTATAGTCTTTGTTCTCAAAGCTACTTTGTGCCTGTTGCTTGAATTTGTCCGCATTGTTTTGTGCCTGAAGGGAAACACAAAAACTGATAATGAGGGTGATAATGAAGTAGTAAATTCTCATAATTTGAATTTTAACGTTAGACAAATATACTAATTTCTTTGTAATAGGGAATATGAAAATGTGAGATTTCTTAGTCAAGAGCCAAGAGTCTTAGAGTTCTCTCGGCTTCTCTTCGTCCGAAGGAGTGGTAGTATCTCTCGTTTTCGGCAGGAGATTATTATCAAAATGACAATATGGGAAAGATAGTCGAGAAAGGATTTTTTTGGTGTGGTTGCTTGAGGATAAAAGAAAAAATGTATTTTTGCTACAAAACAAAAATGTAGCCCATGAAAGACATAACCTTTGTTGATCTGGAAGTAACGCTGAACACCTGCCGGGTAGTGGATATCGGAGCTGTCCGATCCGACAGAACTCCTTTTCATGAAAATTCCTTTGATAATCTGTTGCTTTTTTTGCATCAGGTACCTTATATTGGCGGGCATAATATATTAAAACATGACCTTTCTTATTTGAAACCTCAGTTTGAGAAAGCAGGCTGCCGACAACCGAAAATAATTGATACGCTCTATCTATCCTCGTTGCTGTTCCCGGAAAAACTGCATCATCAACTGTCCAAGGATGATAAGTTACAGGCTGATAAACCCAATAACCCGGTAAACGATTCGCTGAAATCGTTGTTGTTATTCGAGGAAGAACAAAACGCTTTTGAACGCTTGGATAGTATGCTGAAAATGATCTATTACGGGTTATTGCATGATACGGATGAGTTCGGCGGCTTTTTTGATTACATAGATTATGCACCGGATATTCTGGATGATTTATCGGGTAGTATCCTTGAGTGTTTCAGTAAAGACATCTGTATATCTTCTCCGCTTGCTGAATTGATCACCTCTTATCCGGTGGAATTGGCTTATGGCCTGTCTTTGATTAATTGTTGGAATAGCAGTTCCGGCATTCCGCTTTGGGTATTGCATAATTACCCGAAGGTAGGATGGGTGATGGAGCGTTTGCGGGATACGCCTTGTGAAAATAACGAATGTGCTTATTGCAGAGGAGCATTTAACGGTAAGGAAGGACTGAAATATTTTTTCAAATATGATTCGTTCCGTACCTATGAAGGAGAAGATCTGCAGCAGAAAGCGGTGGAGGCTGCGATTGAAGGAGAATCTCTTTTGGCTGTTTTTCCGACAGGCGGAGGAAAATCCATCACATTCCAGCTCCCGGCTTTGATGAGCGGTAAACGGATAAAAGGACTTACTGTCGTTATCTCTCCCTTGCAATCCCTGATGAAGGACCAAGTGGATAACCTGTGGAAAAATGAAATCATGGATGTTGTTACCATCAACGGGATGTTAGACCCGGTGGAACGTGCCCATGCTATCCAAAGGGTGGAAGAAGGGTCGGTTTCCATCTTGTATATATCGCCGGAGTCGCTTCGTTCGAAAACGATAGAACGGTTGTTGGTCGGGCGGAAAGTGGTTCGTTTCGTTATTGACGAGGCACACTGTTTCTCAGCTTGGGGACAGGATTTCCGTGTGGATTATCTATATATAGGTGATTTCATACGTCTGTTACAGGAACAAAAAGGAGGGAAGCAGGCGATACCGGTGTCCTGTTTTACAGCCACTGCCAAGCAGAATGTAATACAAGATATCAAAGACTATTTTTTCGAAAAGCTAAATATACGCTTTAAAACATTTTGTTCGGGAAGTACCCGCAAAAATCTAAAATACAAAGTTTTCAAGGTAGAAAATGAAGATGAAAAATATGGACTGTTACGGAGTATCATTGAAGACCATGATTGTCCGGCTATAGTTTATGTTTCCCGTACCCGTACGGCAGCCAAAGTTGCCACGCGCTTGCAGCAGGATGGTTTTTCGGCCGGTACTTTTCACGGAAAGATGGAAACCCGGATGAAAACGTCCAGTCAGAATGATTTCATAGACAATAAAATCCGGATAATGGTCGCTACCTCTGCTTTTGGAATGGGGGTCGACAAGAAAAATGTCGGTCTGGTGGTTCATTACGAGATATCGGATTCATTGGAAAATTATGTGCAGGAGGCTGGTAGAGCCGGGCGTGACGAATCAATTGAGGCGGATTGTTACGTTCTTTTCAACGAAGAGGATCTGGACAAGCACTTCTATTTGCTAAACCAGACCAAACTGCGTATTAAAGAGATACAGCAGGTTTGGAAAGCAATTAAAGAACTTACCAGTTCCAGGATTTCGTTGTCAGCTCTTGAACTTGCCCGTAAAGCTGGTTGGAATGAAAATATTCTGGACGTGGAAACGCGTGTAACCACTGCAATAGCCGCGCTTGAGGAGGCCGGTTATATTCGGCGGGGGCAAAACAATCCATGTGTTTTTGCTGATAGTATCCTTGCGAAAACAGCTCAGGAGGCTATCGATAGAATAACAGTCTCTCCACGTTTTGATGACACTCAAAAGGAAGAAGCGATACGTATCATCAAAAAATTAATTTCGACGAGAAGCCGCAAGCATGTAAATGGCGAGATCCCGGAATCTCGTATCGATTATATCTCGGACCATTTGGGGATATCCCGGCAAGAAGTGATGCTGGTCATTCGCTTGTTGCGGGAAGAGAATATTCTGGCAGACGCTTGTGACTTGACAGCTTATATAAAAAAAGGTGAAAACAGCAATCGTTCGCTTGAAACAGTCCTTCTTTACAACCGTCTTGATGAATACCTTTTATCCGTTTTTACCGCAAAAGAACAATCTTTCAATCTGAAAGAGCTACGGAAAGAAGCCGAGATCGAGACTGGAAAAAGTATTTCGCCAGATAAGCTAAACAGACTCCTTAATTTTTGGTCTGAAAAGAACTGGATCAAACGGATATACTTGGATAAAGCGCATAATTATGTCACGATTGCCCGTACCGGATCGGTCCTCGATCTGGAAGAACTGACGGAAGGGAGGCATCTCTTGTCTGATTTCATCATGCGTTATTTGTTTGAGAAAACAGGACAGTCCAGCGAGCTGGAACAGAGCGGAAATATTTTGGTCGAGTTTTCCATGCTTGAGCTGAAAGAGGCGTATGAGAAGGATGTCAGGAAACAATTGTTTGGGCATACCATTCGGATGGAAGACATTGAAGATACTCTTTTGTATCTTTCGCGGATAGAAGCCTTACAGATCGAAGGTGGCTTCTTGGTGTTATACAACCGATTGCAGATAGACAGATTGGTTCTGAATAATAAGATGCAATATAAACAGGATGATTATCATAAACTCGAACTGTTTTATGCCAATAAGATCCAGCAGATTAATATTGTCGGTGAATATGTACGGAAAATGCTTTCCGGTAATAGCGATGCATTGGAATTTGTTGACGACTATTTCCAACTGAATTATTCGTCATTCCTCCAAAAATATTTCCCTGGTAAACGGAGGGATGAGATTAACCGGAAAATGACGAATACCAAACTTCAGCGGTTATTGGGGGAATTGTCCGAAACACAATTGGAGATTGTCAAGGATGACCGTCCCGGTTCTATAGTTGTCATGGCGGGACCCGGAAGTGGAAAGACACGTGTACTTGTTCATAAACTGGCTTACTTGCTGTTGGAGGAAGATGTCAAGCACGAACAACTCTTGATGCTGACTTTTTCTCGTGCTGCTGCGAGCGAATTCAGACGACGGTTATGGGATTTGATAGGGACTGCTGCTGGTTATGTTGAGATCAAGACTTTCCACTCTTATTGTTTCGACCTGTTAGGGCTGCAAGGTTCTTTAGAAAAATCATCTTCCGTAATTATCGATGCCGTGGGAAAAATAGGCAATGGGGAAGTAGAGATAAATCGTATTACAAAAACGGTTCTGGTGATTGATGAGGCGCAGGATATGACTGAAGACGAGTTTGCACTGGTGGAGGCGCTTATTCGTAAAAATGAGAACTTGAAGGTAGTCGCGGTAGGTGACGATGACCAGAATATTTACAGTTTCCGTCGTTCGAATTCCCGATATATGAGAAAGCTGGTCGATGAATACGGTGCTCGTACGCATGATTTGCTGGTCAATTTCCGAAGCAAAAAGTGTTTGGTTGAGTTTGCGAATCGTTTCTGGGAAACTATACCTGAAAGAATGAAGCAGTCGCGGATCATTTCTCACGACCAGGATGAAGGTGAGATCCGTATCGTTCAATACCAGTCGCCGAATATGGTTATACCATTGGTGCAGGATATTTGTGCAACCCCTCTGATCGGAACGACCTGCGTATTGACTCAGACAAACTGGGAAGCGATACAGGTTGCCTGTTTGTTGAAAGATAAACGTATGCCAGTCCGTTTGATTCAGTCGAACGAGGGTTTCCGTCTGTGCGATATGGATGAGATGCGTTTCTTCAACCGGATTTTAGGATCGCAAGCGGAGGTTCATCTGATAGATGAAGTATGCTGGGCTGAGGCAAAACAAGCTATTAAAAATGAATATTGTGAAACTGCTTCTTGGGAAATTTGCCGAGGGATTATTCAGAATTTCGAACAACTTTATCCCTGTAAGTATCGTTCGGATTGGGAAACGTATCTGTTTGAATCGAAGCTGGAAGATTTCTATGCCGTTCGGGGAGAAACTATCGTTGTTTCTACGATTCACAAGGCAAAAGGGAAAGAGTTTGATAATGTCTTTCTGCTTTTAAACGATAATAGGGATTTATTAGGGGATAATCAGCCTGTCACGGATGAAAAGAGACGTGAGATTTATGTAGCACTCACACGTGCCAAAAATAAGTTATCGATCCATTTGAATAGCTATTATCCGGAAATTTTCGGCAATGAGGAAAAAATTATCCGGTTCGATAAGGCTTATTATCCGATGCCGGAACGTTTGCTGTTCTTGCTTACGCATCGCGATGTATGGTTGGATTTTTTCAAAGATGCAAGGAGGCAGGAGTCGATTGGAAATCTGAAAAGTGGCATGCCATTGCGGTTGATGGAGGGCGGTTGTTGCGATTCGTCGGATAAGGAAGTTGTCCGTTTCTCAAACAGTTTCAAAAAAGAGATCGAGAAATGGCTGGATAAGGGATATGAACTGAAAGAGGCACGCGTTAATTTTGTCGTGTATTGGAAAAAAACGGGAGAAGAAGAGGAGGTAAAAGTTCTTTTACCGGAAATAGTGTTGGTAAAGGTGAGAAACTTAAATGTTTCGGAATTGATGATTTTATAAATGTGGAGGATGATATGAAAATACTGGAAACGGAACGATTGTTATTACGGGGATTGGAACAAGGAGATTTTAAGGATGTGTGCAAACTGTTGCAGGACGATGAAGTCATGTATGCCTATGAAGGGGCATTCAACGATCAGGAAGTGCAAAACTGGCTGGATAGGCAGTTCGGACGGTACCGGCACGACGGCTTCGGTTTATGGGGAGTGGTTGAGAAAGGTAGCAACGAACTGATTGGGCAGTGTGGTATTACTTATCAGGAATTTGACGGAAAACGAGTCCCTGAAATCGGTTACCTTTTTAGAAAGGAGTTTTGGCATAAGGGCTTTGCTATCGAAGCTGCTGTCGCTTGTCGGGAGTATGCTTTCCATACGCTTGGTTTCGAAGAGGTTTATTCGATCATACGGGATACCAATATTGCTTCCCAAAAAGTAGCGCGGCGCAATGGCATGCAAAAAGTGGCAACCTTCATAAAGCATTACCGAGGGGTGGACATGCCGCATTTTGTTTATAAAGTCAGTTTGTGTAAATGAGAAATCCAAAAGCGATTTCCCAGAACAAAATCGCTCTGATAATGATTATATAAAAAAGCCTTTTGCTTTCTTACGATCCGTATGTGATGAAAGGGCTTTTTCTTTTTATTTGGTAGATTTGTTGAAAGAATATTGTTTTATAGAATAATTTAACTAAATGGTAGATAAAATGATTATTTCTATTAATGTGTCAAATAAACTTCGTTTATATGAACATTATGTAATATAATGTAAGTATCTTTGCAGTCGGAATAAACAAGATAGAACCAAATGGAAGTACTTAAACACGAGTGTGGAGTCGCCATGGTCCGGTTACTAAAGCCTTTGGAATATTATCATCAGAAGTATGGAACCTGGATGTATGGGCTCAATAAGCTCTATTTGTTGATGGAAAAGCAGCATAACCGCGGTCAAGAAGGAGCCGGTTTAGCATGCGTCAAGTTGGAAGCTAGTCCCGGCGAAGAATATATGTTTCGGGAAAGAGCATTAGGCACAGAAGCCATTACCGAGATATTCGCAGCCGTTCATAAGTATTACAAGGATTTGTCGCCCGACAAACTGAACGATCCGCTTTTTGCTAAAACAAACCTTCCCTTTGCAGGAGAACTTTATATGGGACACCTGCGTTACAGTACGACCGGGAAATCCGGTATTTCCTATGTCCATCCTTTTTTACGCCGTAACAACTGGAGAGCCAAGAACCTTGCTCTTTGCGGTAATTTCAATCTTACTAACGTACAGGATATTTTTGAAGAGATAACAGCCATCGGTCAGCATCCGCGTGCCTATGCCGACACTTTCATCATGCTAGAACAGGTGGGGCACCGTCTGGACCGTGAGGTCGAACGCCTGTACCGGAAGTACGAAGCCGAAGGGCTGAAAGGAATGAATATCACCCATGCGATCGAGGCAAATGTCGACCTGTCGAATGTCCTGAAACGTTGTGCCCCGCAGTGGGACGGTGGTTTCGTGATCTGCGGACTGACCGGGAGCGGCGAATCTTTCAGCGTGCGCGATCCTTGGGGCATCCGTCCGGCGTTTTACTATGCCGATGACGAGATTGTGATCTTGGCAAGCGAACGTCCAGTAATCCAGACGGCCATGAATGTGCCTGCCGAAGATGTGCATGAACTGAAAAGGGGAGAGGCACTGATCATCAACAAGCAAGGTGACTGGCATACCTCGCAGATTATGGAGCCGAAGGAGAATAAGGCATGCTCGTTCGAACGTATTTACTTCTCGCGTGGAAGCGATCGGGATATTTACCGCGAACGGAAACGGTTGGGTGAAAATCTTGTACCTGCAGTCCTGAAGGCTGTGGACAACGATCTGAACCATACGGTCTTTTCCTTTATCCCGAATACGGCGGAGGTTGCTTACTTCGGATTGCAGGAGGGCATGAACGAATATTTGAACAAGAAGAAAAAAGAATGGATCGCCGATCGTAGCCACCTGCTTCAGGAGGAAGAACTGGAACAAATCCTGTCCATGCGTGTTAGGTGTGAAAAAGTAGCGATCAAGGATATAAAATTGCGTACATTTATTGCTGAGGGAAACAGTCGTAACGATCTGGCTGCCCATGTGTACGATATCACGTACGGAAGCGTCGTGCCTTTCGAGGACAATCTGGTCGTGATCGACGACAGTATCGTGCGCGGTACGACACTCCGGCAGAGTATCATCGGTATTCTGGACCGCCTGAATCCGAAGAAGATCGTGGTGGTCAGCTCGTCTCCGCAGGTGCGCTATCCGGACTATTACGGTATTGATATGTCTCGTATGAGCGAATTTATCGCGTTCAAGGCTGCCGTGGCACTTTTAGTGGACAAGGGGATGGAATCCGTTCTGCTCGATGCCTATAAGAAAGCCAAGCGGCAGCAGGTTATGCCGTGCGATGCGACCGTAAATTATGTGAAGGAGATTTATGCGTCTTTCACCGACGAGGAAATTTCGGCCAAGATGGTGGAACTGCTTACCCCCGTAGGAACACGTGCGAAGGTGGAGATTGTCTACCAGACACTCGAAGGGTTACATGCCGCTTGTCCTGATCATCCGGGCGACTGGTATTTCTCCGGTGATTATCCGACACCTGGTGGTGTACGAATGGTGAACGAAGCGTTCATTCATTATATGGAAGAGGAATATTGGGGAATTGAAAAATGATAATTGAATATTGAAAATGACAAGAAAAACAGCAACATTGGTCTTAGACGACGGAAGCATGTTTCACGGCTTCTCTTTTGGTTTTGACAAGGCAGTGGCCGGCGAAGTGGTGTTCAACACTGCTATGACCGGTTATCCCGAAAGTCTTACCGACCCTTCGTATGCCGGGCAGTTGATGGTTCTGACTTATCCGCTGGTCGGAAACTACGGGGTGCCTCCTTTCTCTATCGAAGAGAACGGCTTGCCTACCTTTATGGAGAGTGAGAAAATTCATGCGGAGGCGATTATCGTGAGTGACTATAGTGAAGAGTATAGCCACTGGAATGCTGTGGAAAGCCTTGGTGACTGGTTGAAACGTGAGAAGATTCCCGGAATCACCGGCATCGATACCCGTGCGCTGACAAAAAAGACACGAGAGCACGGGGTAATGATGGGACGTATCGTTATCGGCACCGCCGATAAAGAAGGTGAAAGTGGAGGGGAAATACCGGATTACGGTAGCATCAATTATGTGGATCGTGTTTCTTGCAAAGACATTGTCGCCTACTTACCTGACGGGATCACCACCCATTACCCTGTAGGCTTCGACAACTTTCAATTTTCAACTTTCAACTCTCAACTCTTGAAGCGTGTTGTGCTTCTCGATTGTGGTGTGAAAGCCAATATCATCCGTAACCTTTTGAAGCGGAATGTAGCGGTGATACGTGTTCCCTGGAACTATGATTTCAATCATTTGGAATACGACGGGCTTTTCCTTTCGAACGGCCCTGGCGATCCCAATACTTGCGATGTTGCTGTCCGGAATATCCGCAAGGCATTGGATGGGGACAAACCGATCTGTGGCATTTGCATGGGAAACCAGTTGCTTGCCAAAGCAGGCGGCGCTTCGATCTATAAACTGAAGTATGGCCACCGCAGCCATAACCAGCCGGTGCGTATGGTGGGGACGGAGAAGTGTTTTATCACCTCCCAGAATCACGGCTACGCAGTGGATAATGACACATTGGGGGCTGACTGGGAACCGCTCTTTGTCAATATGAACGACGGGACAAACGAAGGAATCCGGCATAAGACGAAGCCTTTCTTCTCTTCCCAGTTCCATCCCGAAGCATGTAGCGGACCGACCGATACGGAGTTTATCTTCGATAAGTTTGTCGATTTGCTTTAGGAATTGGGACGACAGATCTAAAAATGTTAACGAATAAAAGAGTCTGAAAATGAAAGAAGATATAAAGAAAGTCCTGATACTCGGTTCCGGCGCCCTAAAGATCGGTGAAGCGGGAGAATTCGACTATTCAGGTAGCCAGGCTTTGAAAGCCATCAAGGAGGAGGGAATCCAGACAGTGCTTATCAATCCGAACATCGCTACGGTACAGACTTCGGAAGGAGTGGCAGATACCGTTTATTTCCTGCCCGTCACTCCCTTCTTTGTCGAAAAGGTGATCGCCAAAGAACGTCCGGATGGCATCCTGCTCGCTTTTGGAGGCCAGACGGCGTTGAACTGCGGTGTGGCGCTTTACCAGAGTGGTGTGCTGGAAAAATATAACGTCCGTGTACTCGGTACTCCGGTACAGGCAATCATGGATACGGAGGATCGCGAACTCTTCGTCCGCAAACTCGACGAGATCGGTGTGAAGACGATCAAGAGCGAAGCGGTGGAAAATGCCGAAGATGCCCGCCGGGCTGCTGCCGAGTTAGGCTATCCGGTGATTGTCCGTGCCGCTTATGCTTTGGGCGGCCTCGGCTCCGGCTTCTGCGACAATGAGGAGGAACTGGATGTACTGGTTGAAAAAGCCTTCTCTTTCTCTTCTCAAGTGTTGGTGGAAAAGAGTTTGAAGGGATGGAAAGAAGTGGAATATGAGGTGGTGCGCGACCGTTTCGACAACTGTATCACGGTCTGCAACATGGAGAACTTCGACCCGTTGGGTATCCATACCGGCGAAAGCATCGTGATCGCTCCGTCACAGACACTGACCAACAGCGAGTATCATAAACTTCGTGAACTGGCTATCCGGATCATCCGTCATATCGGTATCGTGGGCGAATGTAACGTGCAATATGCTTTCGATCCGGAGAGCGAAGACTACCGCGTGATCGAAGTGAACGCCCGTCTTTCCCGTTCGTCTGCGCTGGCCTCTAAAGCAACTGGTTATCCGTTGGCTTTCGTCGCAGCCAAGTTGGGACTGGGTTACGGCCTTTTTGATTTGAAAAACTCGGTGACGAAGACGACAAGTGCTTTCTTCGAACCGGCTCTCGACTATGTGGTCTGCAAGATCCCGCGCTGGGATTTGGGTAAGTTTCATGGTGTGGCTCGTGAGTTGGGGTCGAGCATGAAATCTGTGGGCGAGGTGATGGCGATCGGGCGCACCTTCGAAGAGGCGATCCAAAAAGGGTTGCGTATGATCGGACAGGGCATGCATGGTTTCGTGGAAAACAAGGAGCTGGTGATAACCGACATCGACAAGGCACTCCATGAACCGACCGACACCCGTATCTTCGTTATCTCCAAAGCGTTCCGTGCCGGATATACCATCGATCAGATACACGAACTGACCAAGATAGACCGGTGGTTCCTACAAAAACTCTACGGAATCATGTGCACCTCCAAGGAGTTGCATAAATTGACAATTGACAATGGACAATTGGCAATTAAAAAAGAATATCGCAATCCTGATAATTGTCAATCGTCCATAGTCTATAGTTCATTGCTTCGCAAGGCGAAACGGCAAGGTTTCTCCGATTTTCAGATAGCTCGCGCCTTCGGCCTTGAGGGAAATATAGAAAAAGGTATGATGCAGATCCGCCAGTTTCGTAAGGAACACGGCATCGTTCCGGTAGTGAAACAGATCGATACGCTGGCTGCTGAATACCCGGCGCAGACGAACTATCTGTATCTGACCTATAGCGGTACGGAAAACGACGTGCAGTATCAGGGTGACCACCGTTCCATCGTCGTGCTGGGTTCCGGCGCTTACCGGATCGGCAGTTCGGTCGAGTTCGACTGGTGTGGCGTGCAGGCGTTGGAAACGATCCGTAAGGAAGGTTGGCGTTCAGTGATGATCAACTACAATCCCGAAACAGTTTCGACCGACTATGATATGTGTGATCGCCTTTACTTCGATGAACTGACCTTCGAGCGTGTGATGGATATCCTCGAACTGGAAAATCCGCATGGCGTGATTGTCTCGACAGGCGGCCAGATACCCAATAACTTGGCGATGCGTCTGGACGAGCAGCATGTCAATATCTTGGGGACATCCGCCAAGAGTATCGACAATGCCGAAGATCGCGAGAAATTTTCCGCCATGCTGGACCGCATCGGTGTAGACCAGCCGCGTTGGAAAGAGCTTTCGTCGATGGAAGATATCAACGAGTTTGTGGCTGAGGTGGGTTTTCCGGTCTTGGTTCGTCCGAGTTATGTGCTGAGTGGCGCCGCCATGAATGTCTGCTCCAACCAGGAAGAACTCGAACGCTTCTTGCAGCTGGCAGCCAACGTGTCGCAGAAACATCCGGTCGTTGTCAGCCAGTTCATCGAACATGCCAAGGAAGTGGAAATGGATGCTGTAGCCGATAAGGGTGAGATCGTCATGTATGCAATCTCCGAACATATCGAGTTTGCCGGTGTGCATTCCGGCGATGCAACTATCCAGTTTCCCGCACAAAAGCTGTATGTTGAAACGGTCCGCCGCATCAAGCGTATCAGCAAGCAGATCGCAAAAGAGCTGAATATCTCTGGTCCGTTCAACATCCAATATCTGGCGAAAGGCAACGAGATCAAGGTGATCGAATGTAACCTTCGCGCGAGCCGTTCCTTTCCTTTCGTCAGCAAAGTATTGAAGATTAACTTTATTGAACTGGCCACTCGCATCATGTTAGGTTTACCTGTCGAGAAACCTAATAAGAACGAATTCGATCTGGATTATGTAGGTATCAAAGCCTCGCAGTTCTCCTTCAACCGCTTGCAGAAAGCTGACCCTGTTTTAGGTGTTGATATGGCTTCGACGGGCGAGGTCGGGTGTATCGGCGACGATGTTTCCGAGGCTGTTTTGAAAAGTATGCTTTCCGTCGGTCTCCGTATCCCAGAAAAGAATATTCTGCTCTCGACGGGTACGCCAAAACAGAAAGTGGCCATGTTGGATGCCGCCAAGATGCTGGCATCGAAAGGCTACAACCTCTTTGCAACAGGCGGGACACACCGCTTTCTCGAAGAAAACGGCATCTCCAGTACGCGGGTTTACTGGCCGAGCGAGGAGGACATGGAACCTCAAGCACTCACCATGCTCCACGAAAGGAAGATTGACATGGTTGTGAATATTCCGCGCGACCTTTCAGCCGGTGAGTTGAATAATGGCTATAAGATCCGTCGTGCCGCCATCGATCTGAACGTTCCGCTCATCACAAATGCCCGTCTGGCAAGCGCCTTTATCGAAGCATTTTGCACGCTGGGCATGGACGATATACAAATCCGAAGCTGGCAGGAGTATAAGTGATTTGTTACTTTTGGATCAAGTTCAAAGTAACAGAAATAATTATTACATTTGTGGTAATTAAAATAAACCAATATGAAGATAGGATTATTTATTCCCTGTTATATCAATGCGGTATATCCGGAAGTTGGTGTTGCTTCCTATAAATTATTGAAAAGTCTCGGGTTGGATGTGGATTATCCGTTAGACCAGACTTGTTGTGGCCAGCCAATGGCAAATGCCGGATTCGAGCATGAATCGGCAGGGTTGGCGCTGCGTATGGAAGAATTGTTCCGTTCGTACGATTATGTGGTTGGCCCTTCTGCCAGTTGTGTCGCTTTCGTGAAAGAGAATCATCCCGGTATTCTGGAAAAGGCAGGTCATGTGTGTATGAACAGCAAGAAGATTTATGATATCTGCGAGTTCCTGCACGATATTGTGAAGGTCAAGGAACTGAAAGCTGAATTTCCCCACAAGGTAAGCATTCACAATAGCTGTCACGGTGTGCGCGAGTTGCATCTTTCTTCTCCGAGTGAACGGAATATCCCGTATTTTTCTAAGTTGCGCGATCTCCTCTCTTTGGTGAAAGGCATTGAGATATTCGAACCGAAACGTATCGACGAGTGCTGTGGGTTCGGTGGCATGTTTGCGATTGAAGAACCTGAAGTCTCCGTTTGCATGGGACAAGATAAGGTGAAGGACCACATGAGCACAGGAGCCGAGTACATCACCGGTGCCGACAGTTCCTGCCTGATGCATATGGAAGGCGTGATCAAGCGTGACAACCTTCCGATCAAAACGATTCATATTGTTGAAATATTAGCCTCCGGATTATGAGCACGAAACATTCAAAAGCGGCTGCCCGCTTCATCGGGAACCGCAAGCAGGAAGCCTGGCACGACGAAACCCTCTGGATGGTCCGTGTCAAACGGGATAAAATGAGCCATTCGCTTCCCGAATGGGAACGCTTGCGTGAACTGGCTTGTGAGATCAAACTTTATTCGAACAGCCATTTGGATGTCCTTTTGGAAGAGTTCGAGAAGAACGCCACGACCAACGGAGCGATTGTCCATTGGGCGAAAGACGCGGCGGAACATAATGCGATCGTCGAGGAAATCCTGCAACAGCACAAGGCGCATACGCTGATAAAGAGCAAATCCATGTTGACAGAAGAGTGTGGCATGAACGATTACCTGTTCGGAAAAGGTTACGATATAATCGAGAGCGACCTCGGCGAACGTATCCTTCAATGGATGAAACTTCATCCCAGCCATATCGTGATGCCCGCTATCCATATCAAGCGGCAGGAGGTGGGCGAGATGATGGAGCGCGTGTTAGGTACGGAAAAAGGCAATTCCGACCCGACCTATCTGACGCATGCCGTCCGCAAAAATATGCGTGAGAAATTCCTGACAGCCGATGTTGCCATGACGGGAGCTAACTTTGCAGTTGCTTCGACCGGAGAGATAGTGGTCTGCACCAACGAGGGGAATGCAGATATGGGAACTTCTTTCCCGAATGTTCACATTGCGACGTTCGGAATGGAGAAGATCGTGCCGGATCGGGACTCGTTAGGTGTCTTCACCCGCCTGCTGGCACGCTCCGGCACGGGGCAGCCGATCACTTCCTACACTTCTCACTATTGTAAACCGAAAGAAGGAGGTGAGTTTCATATCATCATAGTCGATAACGGGCGGAGTGATATCCTGGCATGTCCCGATCATATCCGTACGCTGAACTGCATCCGTTGTGGCGAGTGTATGAATACTTGTCCGGTCTATCGCCGTAGCGGTGGTTATTCCTATACATATTTTATACCCGGCCCGATTGGGATCAATCTAGGGATGCTGAAAGATCCAGTGAAATATTCGGACAATGTTTCTGCCTGTTCGTTGTGCCTCTCTTGCTCGAATGTCTGCCCGGTCAAGATAGACCTAGGCCAACAGATCTATCGCTGGCGTCAGGACTTGGATAAGATAGGGAAAGCGAGTACGGAGAAAAAGATTATGTCCGGCGGCATGAAGTTCCTGATGGAACGTCCGAAACTGTTCAATACGGCTTTGAAGTTTGCCCCGGTAGTCAATAACATGCCTCGTTTTATGATTTACAACGCTTTGAATGCATGGGGGAAGGGCCGTGAACTGCCAGCTTTTGCCAAGCAGTCGTTCAATGAAATGTGGAAAAGTAACAAGATAAAATAATGTAGGGGTGAAGTATGCTTGCCCTTAAAATGATACGACAATGAGTAGCAAAAACGATATATTATCTGCTATCCGTCGTCACACCGGCAAACGTTACGATATGCCGGAACTGACGCTGGATGCCATCACTTACGAAGATAAAATCCTCCAGTTTACCGACTCTCTGAAAGCTGCTGGGGGGCAAGTCGTCCTGATGCAGCCTGGAGACGATATCAACGATATTATTCGTCACCATTTTCCTGATGCAATCCGTATCGCCTCCAATCTGTCCAGTATTACCTGTGCCACCTTTAATCCGGACGATCTCGACGATCCTCGTGAGTTGGACAATACAGACCTTGCCATCGTGGAAGGCCATTTTGGTGTAGCCGAGAACGGGGCTGTCTGGATTACCCGCCAGGTAAAGCATAAGGCATTGTATTTTATCTCCAACAGCCTGGTTATGCTGATAGACCGCAATTCGATCGTGAACAATATGCATGAAGCCTATAAACGGACGGAAAACATGACATACGATTTCGGTGCTTTTATCTCAGGCCCCTCTAAAACAGCTGATATAGAACAGGCTCTTGTATTGGGTGCACATGGCCCGGTCAAGGTATTGGTTGTGTTGAAATAGGATGTGTTCCCATAGAAAAAACAGGGTAACGCAGATCTTGCCAATTGGGTGGATTTGCGTTACCCTATATGTCCTGTTGTTATTAATCTACATTTCGTTTGTTAAACAACGAAGCGATCCATAACATCAGAATGGCTCCGACTGTCGCCGTAATCAGACTGCCGATAATACCGGAAGCTGCAATTCCGAGTAATCCGAATACCCAGCCGCCCAATACACCGCCGGCTATTCCCAAAATCAGATTGATTATTACTCCGAAGCCACCGCCCCGCATGATTTTACCGGCCAGAAAGCCGGCTGCTATACCTATGATAATGTACCATAAAAATCCCATAGCTTTTAAATTTTATGTTGTTATTGTATATATAACCGCTCATGGAGGCATGAAGTTTATTGCAGTAAAGGATTCCTTTTTCAAAACACCGGTGTTTTGAAAACGAAACATATATGTTTTGCATTCAAAACATATATGCTTTGAAAAGGGCTGTCATTGCAATCGCTTAAACCTGTTTTCCCATTTGATAGGCATCTTTCATGGCGGGATTTCCGTTGATCTCTCCTTTGTGCCAAACGCCTAATCCGAACACGGTTCCTTTTATTACGGGATCTTCCAGGCAGTCCAGGAATCCCTGGAAAGTGTCGATCGTGCGGAGCATTTTCTTACGGTCGTCTTCGGCTGCCGTTACGATGAAATAAAATTCCTTGCCATTCATCTCCGTGTATCTTCCACAGCAGCGGTCTATCAGGGTTTTCATTTGAGCGCTTATTGTGTAGAAATAGACTGGGGTAGCCATTACGATCACATCGGCATCCACCATTTTTTCGATGATTTCTGCCGCGTCGTCTTTTTGAGGGCATGGCTTCTGGTACAGACTGCATGTACTGCATCCCGTACAGTAATGGATTGTTTTGTCTCTCAGGAAAATCTTTTCCACTTCATGATTGCTTTCTGCCGCACCACGCATAAATTCGTCACAGAGTGTGTCTGAGTTGCCGCCTCGGCGGGGACTGGATGATAAGATCAATACTTTTTTTGCCATACTTGTATATTAGTTTAAATCGCTATTAAAAATGTTCCGGAGGAACAGATACAAAGTTACTGTGACAGGCTGGTTCGGATTGTATATGAATTACGGGGATAAGTACCATTTTTACAGGATAAGGGTATACATCCTGATTTTTGGTCAACGGACAGGCGTGTAGTCTATCTCGGACTCTTCGTCCGTCGCTTCGAGCTTGAATATGACAGGGCGTAATCCGTCATTGCAACTGCAGATGGCAACTCCCGGTTTTCTGATCCAGTCTCCATAATAGAATACTTCTTTTCCGGCACCATGTGACAACGCAAAAGCATATTGGTAAATCGCTTTCCAAGCCTCGTCACAAAAACCTTCCGGCTTGGCATAATCAGCATAAAAAACTTGTCCTTCTTTCAGCATGGGGCAGGCGGTCAGTCCTTCGGCGCCGTATTCGCGGGCCAGTTGTTCATCTAAAGTAGTTTTTAATACCGTAATCTTGACTTTTTTCATCTGATATGTTTTTTGATGGTTTAACAATGAAAATCTGAATCAGAACAGGAAACCGAGTGAGAAACTCATTATGTTTGTTCGTTTTTCAATGTTGAGAGTCCCTTTCTGGTTGGCCTCGGTACCTATCTCACGGAAATCGGAAGCTACCTCGTTCAAACCGAATTCATAACTGAAGTCAAGAAACAGACGCCAGATACTGACTCCCAGCCCGGCGGCTATGCTGATGCCGAAAGGGGTATTGTCGTCTTCAAACTCGCGGGGTCTGTCTGTCATATCTGTACTGTAGCGCGTTTTGTAGTTGTATTTGATATTGGGGCCGAACATCATGCTTAATGCGTACGGACCTTCTTTTACCAGATAATAACCGATCATCACCGGAACTTCGAGCGTGGCGGACTTATAAGTAATCCGGTTCTTGCCGATAGGCATTTGGGTGTTTGTCCCGTCAGGCAGGCTGTTTTCCGTCTGTGGTATGTTGAAACGTATGTCACCTTCCGTATATTGCCATGCCAAGCTGGGTTGAATATAGAAACGATCGATATTGACTCGTGCAAACACAGCTGCTTGGTAACCTACCTTATATTGCAGACGTATGTCTTCCATCTCCTGATTGTCTATCGTCAACGATTTGACAATCGGGAGCGCGGCATTGACTCCGACTTTTCCTCCCCAGTTGAATGTCTTGTCTTCGATCTTGATAAACTTCTGGGCGTTGGCCGAGAAACAGAATGGAAGTATCAGCAATATAAGGTAAATTTTCTTCATGACTATTTTTTCTTTCTGACCGACCAGCCGAATTTACCGACAAAGTCGCCCAATCCGTAATATTTGCCATGTGAATAAGCCAGCAGGTCAGCACGCTGCATATCGAAAGCTCCCGTTTCCGGGTCCAGATATTTGTCGTCGGCCTGCACGTTTACCACATCGGCGATAAACATGTCATGGCTGCCTAATGCCATTACTTCTTTTACCCGGCATTCGATGCAGAGCGGGCATTCTTCGATGATTGGAGCATTTACGACTGAGGCTTTTCCTGGCGTCAGTTTCATCTCTTCGAACTTAGTATGATCTTTGCCGGAATTGACACCACACCAGTCTGTTGCGTATGCTAAAGAGCGGGTTGTCAGGTTAATCACAAATTCCATGTTCTTTTTCAAGATCGGGTAGGAGTGACGTTCCGGACGGACGGAGATATAACACATCGGTGGGTTAGTACATATCGTACCCACCCACGCGACAGTGATAATATTGTATTCTGAAGGCTCAGAGCCGCAACTAACCATTACTGCTGGCAGCGGATAGATCATCGTGCCGGGCTTCCAGTCGTGTTTCATGACAATTGGTAATTGACAATGGGCAATTAAAAGACTGCGACAAATAATTGTCGATTGTCCATTGTCGATTGTTAATTATTTAACGATGATGTCTTCTTTATTAATCTTGCGTTCGCAATAATGGCATCTGATTGTACCCTTTTCTTTGTCGATTACATCGAAACGAGTCGGCATTGGTTCATTATTGGTAATGCATTTCGGATTGTTGCATTTTACGAGCCCTACCAGTTCGTCTGGTAAGGTAACGGTCTTTTTCTCCACCACTTCGTAATCGCGGATAATGTTCAGGATCACGTTTGGGGCGATCAGGGCGATGCGGTTGATCTCTTCGTCACAGAAGAACTTGTCGGAGATTTTGATCATGCCTTTACTGCCCATTTTATTGCTGTGGAAATTGTTGCCGATCGTAATCGTATTGTCCATGTTTTCCAGCCCCAGTAATTTGGCTACTTTAAACAACTGGCTGGGGGGAATATGATCAATGGCAGTACCGTTCTCTAAAGCGGCGACCTGCAATTCTTTTTTCTTTTCTGCTGACATAACTTTTGATAATTGAAAATTGATAATTGAAAGTTGAAAATCAGGAAACGGGATTCTTAATCTTCAACGGAAATGCCCAACACTTCGCAGATGATGGCTTGACGGGCGAACAGTCCGTTGCGTGCCTGCTGGATATAATAGGCTTTCGGATTATCGTCCACATCATAAGCGATTTCGTTCACGCGAGGCAGCGGATGCAGGATGCGCAAGTTCTCGCGACTGTTTTTCAGCATGTCATTCTTCAGTATATACACATTCTTTACACGTTCGTATTCTTCGAGGTCGGTGAAACGTTCGCGTTGTACACGAGTCATGTACAGAATATCCGTCTGGTTGATGATGTCTTCCGTAAATTCGGTATATTCGTTGTATTTGATGCCATGTTTGTCGCAGAAGTTCTTCTGTTCATCTGGCATGCGAAGTTCGTTTGGTGCGATAAAGTTGAATGTCGGGTTGAAATGAGACATACCTACTATCAGTGAGTGTACGGTACGTCCGTATTTCAGGTCGCCTACCATTGTGATGTTGAGATCGGTCAGCTTGCCTTGTGTCTTTTGAATGGAATAGAGGTCCAGCATTGTCTGGGAGGGATGCTGGTTTGCTCCGTCACCGGCATTGATGATAGGCACGTCCGTAACCTCCGATGCATAACGGGCGGCGCCTTCCAAATGGTGGCGCATAATGATAAGATCGACGTAGTTGCTTACCATCAGAATGGTATCTTTCAGTGTTTCGCCTTTGGAGGAACTAGTCGTGGAAGCGTCGGAGAAACCGATCACACGGCCGCCCAACCGGTTCACCGCAGTTTCGAAACTCAGACGTGTGCGGGTGGAGGGTTCGAAGAACAAGGTCGCTGCAACTTTGCCTTCCAGCACCTTACGGTTCGGATTTGCTTCAAACTTCCTGGCGTTATCCAGAATACGAAGAATGTCCTCTTTGGAGCATTGATCGATAGAAACTAAACTTTTACTTTTCATTGTTGTGTATATTCTGTCTTATGCCCACAAAAGTATAAAAAAATGAATAGACAATGTCATGGCTCCGCTTATTTTTCATTTGATAAAAAAGGACCTGTTTCGTTGAAGTTTGGATACTTTTTCTGAAACAGGTCCTATGGAATAGGTAAAAGGTCCGGTTTAGAAGGTTTTTGGCTTTTATGGATAAAAAATGTTTTCTTATTCTCTACCGCCGCCTAAAGCTTGATAAAGGTTGATCACGCTTTGTATCTCGGTGAACCGGTTAGCTGTTTGTGACAGCTGTGCACTCAACAAGGACTGGCGGGCGGTCAGCACTTCCAGATAGGTCGTCGTACCATGTTCCATCAGCAACGAGGTGCTTTCCAATGCTTTTTCCAAGGATTGGATTTGCTTTTCGAACAAAAGGGTCTTGGCCTTGCTTGTCTGGCAGGCGACTAAAGCGTCGTTGACTTCGCTGCCGGCATTCAGCAAGGCTTGCTGGAAAGACAGGCTTGCTTCTTCCTGCTGTGCTTTGGCGATGCGGTATTGGGCCATGATCTGTCCTTTATTGAACAACGGTTGTGTGAGTGAGCCGACTGCCGAAGCCAGGAATTTGCCTGGATTGACGATCATACTCCCTGCCGAGTTGGTCCATCCGGCACTTCCACTCAGTACGATGGAAGGATAGAAAGCGGCACGAGCCAGGTTGGTCGCGTAAAATGCTTGTTCCAGCGAACGTTCGGCAGCACGTACATCGGGACGGTTCGATAACATTTGCATCGGTACGCCGACTGCTACGTCTTCCGGGAGCCGCTGGTCGGCCAGCTTTCCACGTTCGTAGCGGCGCGGTGTCTCAGCGAGCAATAGGGCGAGACTATTTTCGACTTGGTTGATCTGCTCTTTCAAGTCAAGAATGGAAGTCTGTACGCTGTAGTAAGCCGCTTCCATTTGGGAAGTGGCCGCCTCGTTGGCTAATCCGGCATCCATCAATGCACGGGTAGAAGCCACCGTCTCTTTCCAGGCTTCTTCTGTCTGTTGCGAAATGGCTAACTGTTCATCTAACATCAACAATGTATAGTATACGTTGGCGATCCCGGCGATCAACTGGGTACGCACAGCCTGCTGGTAGTCCTTGCTTTGGGCATACAGTGCTTTGGCCTGTTGCTTGGCATTGCGCAGACGTCCGAAGATGTCCAGTTCCCAACTGGCTGTGACTGGCAGCGTGTATGTCTTTGTCGCTTTCCCACCGTCGAAACTGCTGATCGTTCCTTGCGGGGAAAGTGCGAACGAAGGAAGGAAAGCAAGTTTTGCCGACATTAACGCCGCTTCCGCTTCCTCGATCTGCAATTGGGCGGACCGGAGATCGGTGTTGTTTTGTAACCCTTGTTCGATAAGAGCCTGTAACTGCGGGTCCGTAAAAAGTTCCCGCCAGTTCACATTACCGAAGTTGGTCGTATCATCGACAGCCACCTCTTCTCCGTACAGGTTGTCCGGAGTCGTCTCGGCCGGTTGATATTTGGTGTATATGCCGCAACTGCTCAACAGGGCGGTTGCGGTTGTTAATACGATTATTTTCTTCATACCTTATTTATTTTCATTGTTTAAACCGTCACGTTCGGTTTGGCTCTTTTGCTTTTCCAACGCAACTTGCATATCGGTTTCAACTTCCATCGGCGGACGGATTTTTTCTTGCATGTATTCGAAAATGATGTAGAATACCGGCACGACGAACAGTAATGCCAATGTCCCGACTGCCATACCGCCGACAACACCTGTTCCTAATGAACTGTTACCGTTGGCTCCGGCTCCGGATGCGAACATAAGCGGAAGCATACCGAAGATCATCGTAAGTACGGTCATCAAAATCGGACGTAAACGGGCTTGTGCGGCCGAATAAGCCGATTCGACGATCCCCATCCCTTTACGACGGCGTTCGATGGCGAACTCAGTAATCAAAATCGCCGTCTTGGCCAAAAGTCCGATCAACATGATTACACCGGTCTGCAAGTAGATGTTATTTTCCAATCCAAACAGTTTGGCAAACAGGAATGAACCCATCAAACCGAACGGAACAGACAGGATAACGGCCCAGGGCACAAGAAAACTTTCGTACAGACAAGCCAGAATCAAGTAGATAAGCAAGATACAGACCGCATAGATAAAGAGTGTCTGCGAGCCTCCCGTATTGGCCTCTTCACGTGCCATACCGCCATACTCGTACCCGTATCCTGTCGGCAGCATTTGGGCAGCCACTTCCTCGATGGCCTGTTGTACTTCACCCGTGGAATATCCCGGTGCCGGGTTCACATTGACCGTGATACAGCTAAAGAGGTTGAAACGATTGGATACTTCAGGTCCGAGTACCCGTTTCAGGGTTACGAACTGGCTGAGCGGAGCCATTTCCGTCCCGTTGCGGACGAACATGTTGTTCAGGGCTTGTTCGTCAAGACGATATTCAGGTGAGGCTTGTGACATCACACGGTATACTTTCCCGAATTGGTTGTAGTTGGAAACGTATGCACCACCACAATAGCTACCCAATACGTCGAGAACCGTCGAAGGTGAAATGCCTGCTCGTTTACATTTGGCTGCATCCACATCGACCGATATCTGCGGGAAGTTCATTGCATAAGAAGTATAAGCCATTGCAACTTCTGGGCGCTGGTTTAAAGCTCCGATATACTGCATGGCGTTGCCGTAGAAAGTGCTCATATCTCCACCTGTACGGTCCTGCAAGTTCAACTCGATAGAGTTACCCAGACCGTAGCCCGGAATCATACCCGGCTGGAAGCAGAATATCTGCGCTTCTTTGATTTGGGCGAATTGTGCGTTTAGGCGGGCTACTACTGCGTCAGAAACATGTTCGGCCCCTTTTCTTTCATCCCAGTTTTTCAAACGGATGATTGCCATACCGTAGGAAGTACCTTGACCAGCCAGGAAGCCGTAGCCAGCTACGCGGGCGTAGTGTTCTACTTCGGGCGTGTTCTTCAGGATATTCTCTACTTTGTCCAGCACCTTGCCCGTTTCTTCCAATGTGCTACCCGGAGCAATGGCCACGTTTGCCATGATGGTCCCTTGGTCTTCTTGCGGGACAAGACCTGTTTTGGTATTGCTGATAAGCCATCCCAGCAGAATAATGGATGCGATCGTTCCGGCCCATACCATCCAGCGGTGGTGAATAAAGAACATGACGCCTTTTTTGTATTTGCCCAACACGGCATTGAAAGAGGCATTGTAGGCTGCACGTACACGTCCGTTGAAACTTTTGGCACTCTTGTTTCCATCGCTCGGGCGCATCATCATAGCACACAAGGCGGGGCAGAGCGTCAATGCACAGATCATGGAAAGACCTACGGAGGTTGCCATCGTCACACCGAATTGTGTGTAGAAAATACCAGAAGTACCGCCCATGAAAGTTACCGGTATGAACACGGCCATGAACACACAGGTACAAGAGATAACGGCCATCGTCACGTCACCCATCGCATCTTTCGTTGCTTGATAGGACGAGGTGTAACCCGCATCGAATTTCGCCTGTACGGCTTCTACCACTACGATCGCGTCATCCACTACCGTACCGATGGCAAGCACCAGGGCAAACAGGGTCAGAATGTTGATCGTGAATCCGGCTGCGGTCAGACAGGCGAATGTACCGATCAACGAAACGATGATTGAAATAGACGGGATCAAGGTACTCTTGAAGTCTTGCAGGAAGAAATACACCACGAGGATTACGAGGATGATCGCCACGATCAGTGTTTCGACTACATTATAAATAGAAGCAAATAAGAAGTCGTTGGAGCTCATCATCGTGATGAATTCCATACCTGTAGGCAATTCTTCTTTCATCTTTTCCAATTCGGCGGCAATACGTTCGTTGACTTCCGTAGCATTGGAACCGGCTACCTGGTAAATCATGAATGTCACGGCTGGTTTGCCGTCCATTTGGCTGTCGAAACCGTAACTCAATGTTCCCAACTCAACCTTAGCGACATCTTTCAGGCGTAAGACAGAACCGTCTTCCTGAGCACGGACGACGATATTCTGGAATTCTTCTACGCTCTTCAAGCGTCCACGATATTTCATCGTATATTGGAAAACGTTTTTCGAGTTTTCACCCAGCGAACCGGTCGGAGCCTCGATATTCTGTTCTCCTAATACAGCAGTCACATCCGATGGAACCAAGCCGTATTGGGCCATTCGTTCGGGGTTCAGCCAGATACGCATACTATAGGTATCACCCAACTCCATTACGTCACCTACGCCTTCGATACGTTTGATACGTGGGATGACGTTGATGTCGAGGTAGTTTCCGAGAAAGGTCTTGTCAAATCGTCCGTCAGTGCTGACAAGTGCGTCGATCTGCAGGAAGCTGGTCTGTCGTTTTTGAGTGCTGACACCGATACGGGTTACTTCAGCAGGCAATAAACCCTGTGCCTTCGTTACACGATTCTGTACGTTGACGGCTGCCATATCGGGGTTTGTCCCTTGTTTGAAATATACCTCGATCGTTGCCGAACCGGCATTGGTTGCTGTTGAAGTCATGTACATCATGTTTTCCACACCATTGATGCTTTCTTCCAGTGGCATGATAACACTGTTCATCACCGCATTGGCATCCGCTCCGGTATAGGTTGCCGATACGTGGACCGTAGGCGGCGCAATGTCAGGATATTGCTCGACCGGCAAGGTAAAGAGCGAAATTAGTCCGATCGCCAAAATAAGAATGGAGATGGAGATGGCCATAACAGGCCGTTTGATAAATATATTTCCTTTCATACTTCGATCCTTTATTTAACTTGCGTTCCTTCGCGTACTAACCCGGCTCCTTCGGATACGATTTCTTCGCCAACCTTCAATCCGTCAAGTACGATATATTCGCGACCGTCGTTGATTTCAGCTACAGTAATCAATGTGGAAACAGCTTTCCCATCCACCACTTTATAGACAAGCGTCTTGTCCTGCAAACGGACTGTTGCACCTTGAGGAATTACGATACAGTCTTTATAAGTTTGCGGTATGAGCACATTGCCGGAGGCTCCGCTATGAAGCAGGCGGGATTCGTTGGGGAATACGGCACGTACGCCGACTGTCCCGGTCTTCCGATCGATCACTCCGCTAATCGATTCGATCTTTCCTTTTTGTTCGTAAATAGACTGGTCATTCAGTTTCAACGACACTTCCGGCATGTTTTTCAACGCTTCGTCCATGCTTTTGTACTGGCGGCTCATAGCCAGTAATTGATTTTCGGTCATGGAGAAGTAAACATACATGTTCGAATTGTCGGAAACAGTTGTCAACGGTTGGGGAATACTGGCGCTGACCAATGCTCCGGCACGGTAAGGCAACATACCGACAACTCCGTCGGACGGACTTTTGACTTCCGTATAAGACAGGTTGTTGCGGGCGTTCACTTCTTGTGCTTCCGCCTGCGCCAGTTGTGCTTTGGCCGTCAGATAGCTGTTTTCGCTTGTTTTCAGGTTGAAAGCGGAAACGACTTTTTTCGCAAATAATTCTTTAGTACTGTTGTAGTTCAGTTCGGCTGTAGCTAAAGCTGCTTTTGCCACTTCCACATTTGCCTGGGCTGTCTTTAAAGCAGCTTTGTAAGGAACTTGGTCTATAACAAAAAGTAATTGTCCTTTCCGTACGACCTCTCCTTCGGTTACACAAAGCCTTTCGATCGTTCCCGATACTTGCGGATAAATGTCTATATCCTGGCGACCGCGGATCGTGGCCGAATAAGGGGTTGTCAGCTCTTTGTTTGCCGTAGAAACTTTCATCGTCGCGTAAGATGCTTTCATCTGTGCATCCGGTGCATGTTTGCAGGATGCCATCCACATAGTCGTACAGCCGATAACTGCCATCAGCCGTATCCATTTTGCATTTGCTCTTGTCATATTCGTTTTATTCATTAAAAATGACGCAAATGTACCTTAAAAAGAGCGGTTTTATTTGTCTGAATGTCTATATAAATCTTCCATATTTATACAGTATAGATATTTTAAGAAAAGAATGATTGAAAAAAAACAAATAACTATAACTTATTGCCGTGTATTATGTAAATAGGGCGTTTGGAGGAGGAAGACAGGTTTATGGGGAAGATAAATTTCACGAGAGAGGGGTGGTGTGCACACCACCCTCTTCTCTATTTTTATTGCAGATATTCTGCCAGTTTGGTCGGCAAGTAGAATGTATTGTTTTTGTCAACGTATACGATTACCGAATTCAGGCGGATTTCTTCCCGGCCTTTCTTTCCGATCGTCACGATGTTGCTGAACGGCGTGATGTTGATCTGCTTCCTTTTGTTTTTTACGACCAGTGAAGGAGAACCTTTCTCGTCTTTAGCCGGAACGATTTCACATTTGAAATCTTTGAATACTTCCGTGTGAGGAGCGAAGTTTCCGGCTGTCAGTTCTTCCAGCGTGTCGTGTGTCATGCCGAACAGGGCACAGAGATAATGATTCAGTTCGATATTCGTGTGCATACCGAGAGGTAAGCTTGTACGGTCGGGATGGTAAGCTGCAAGGAACACCTCTTCGCCTGTGTGGCCGCCAGTTGTGAAACCGAAACAGGTTCTGGAGGTAAGCAGCTTGGACATGAAAGTCGTCAGCGAACTGCTGTATAAAGAGCCTTTGCCTTCGATCGAGCGTTCATTTTCCGGGATCGGGCTGTTTTTGTAATTCTTGCAATGGTTCAAGGCATCCAGTTCTTCAGGTGTCAGTTCGAAGCCGGCATATTCCCGGAAGACGTTTTGCACTTCGGAATTCGGTACACTGTTCACTTTCTTGGCAAAGCCTTCGGCTGTCAATTTATACAAAGAAAGCTGATGAAACAACTGGTCCTTGCTCAGTTTATCGTAACCTTTACAGTCGGCACGGCCGATACTGATACCGCTGTTACCATGATCGGGAACGATCACTACGGCAGTCTCGCCATTCTGACGGGCAAATTCGAGGGCAGCACCGCAAGCACGGTCGAAAGCCAACATATCCGTGGCCATGCCGACCGGATCGTTCGCGTGGGCAGCCCAGTCGACCTTGCTGCCTTCCACCATTAGGAAGAAACCGTTCGGGTTTTGGGATAACTTTTCGATTGCCTTGCGTGTCATCTCTTCCAAGGATGGCTGTTGGCTCGGATCTCGGTCGATGTCGTAAGCCATTTCCCGATCTCCGAACAAAGCCCACATATTGTTGCCTTTGTAATTACGCATACCGTCGATGTCATTCTTGAAAATACCGTATCCGTTACCTTTCAGGTAGGCTTCGCTCTCTTCGGGAAGCAGGCTGGCGCCGCCACCGATCACGACGTTCAGGTCGTTGTGAGCCATCTGCGGAGCGATCCATTCATATTTGCCACGGTTGTAGCTGTGGGCGGAGCAGTCGGCCGGTGTTGCATGCGGGAATTCGCAGGTGAAAACCAGTCCCGTTGATTTGCCCTGTTTTATTTTGGCAGCTTCCAGGACGGTTGTCAGCGGTTGGAAAGCGCGTGCCGGATCGGTCGGGTAGATATCGTTGTCACCGTCGTTCTCCGGGTAGGTGGAAACGTAGCCTGTACGGCTGGGTTGTCCTGTCATGTAGCAGGAAGTCGTAGGAGCCGAGTCGCCGATCGGGGCATTCGAAGAATGCGTGCGGACTGTTCCGCAGAGATACGGGTCGATGTTCAATTTCGGTTTGTCGGGGTTGGTATACCATTGCAGCCAACGCGCCATAGAGACTGTAGCCAGTGATGTCCCGTCCGGGATTAGAAGAATGACATTCTTCACCGGCTTTACGTTTTCTACATCTTGTGCCTTTACCGGCATGAAGATGACAGACAGTAACAGGAGAAGTGAGATTGTTTTTTTCATTATGATTTATGATTTATGATTTATGATTTATGATTTATGATTTATGATTTATTTGTCTAATTGTATGATATCTTCTGTGAAGTGCGTGATCTTCTCCAGTCCGGTTTCCGTAACCAGGAAACTATTTTCGATGCCGACGGCGCCGATACCCGGTATCACATATTTCGGTTCGAGTGCAAATACCATGTTCGGTTCCAGCATGTCTTTCGAGCGGGGCGTAAGTACCGGCAGCTCGTTTATCTGGATGCCGATGCCGTGCCCTACGAATTTGGCTTGTTGCTTGGTCCCCATGAAGTATGCGCCAAGTCTCTGGCTTTCGGTGATTTTGGCGGCTATCTCGTAGAGTTCGGCACAAGGTGTGCCCGGCCGGGCGATATTCTCGATCTCGCTTTCGATAAGGAGGGCTGTCTGATGTGCCCGGTAAGCAAGCTCGGTCAGGTGGCCGACGGAGAACACACGTGTCATATCCGTCATATAAGCCGTATAATTTCCTGCCATGTCTACCATGATGGCTGTCCCTTCTTTCAGAGGCGTTCCGTTTGCACCTAACGGGCAGGAAGCGTCGATACCACTACCACCTAAGGCAAAGTCGAAAGGCGAGGGGACTTCGGCGTTTTCTCCCGCCAGGATACTTCCCATAAAGATATCCATATTAGCTCCGAAGGCGCGGAACAGTCCGATGGAACCGTTCTTGCGCATCCGTTTTTCTATTTCATACTGGAATTCGAGATCAGTCATTCCGGGGCGGAAACATTCGGGAATTTCGGCATATGTCTTGGCGTGGCGTTCGGCCGAGATGCGGAACATTTCGATCTCGTACGGTGTCTTTATCCGGCGCAGTTCACGCATCATTGCGGTTGCGTTTCCGGTCTCTTTCGGATTGAAGATCTTTTGCAGACGTATATAGTCGTTGTATGTCAGTTCGTCGGCTTCGAGCAGAAGCTTTTCCGGCATTTCCAGTCCGTAGAACGCGAAGAGCTCGGCCATCTGTTCCGGTTTGCGAATGTATTCGACATGATCGCCTGCCAGTCCGTTCGGCCGTTTCACGAAGAACCACGGAGCACCTTCCGCAGGAAGATAGAAATAGCCGCTATAGATACGTCCGGTTGTGTAATACAGATTTACATCCACGGTAAGCAGGCATCCGTCGGCATTTATCTTCCGCATCGCCTGTTGTATGCGATCCCATTTCAGCTTAAGATCGCCGGTCAATTCTTTTTGTATCATTTCCAACACTTATTTTTATCCGGCATCAAAGATATTAAATTAATGCCGGGATTGGAATGATTAGGGATATTAAATCTTGATTAAATTTAGAATTGTTCGAGTACTTGTATCCGCTTTTCAATGGGTGGATGAGTGGCGAAAAGTCCGCTTAAACCGTTCAGTGCGCTTTTGGCCTGTTGGCCCGGATGCTGGATGAAAAGCTGGGCTACGTCTTCTCGTTTGACGGCTTCGATGTCGGGATCGGCCGAGATTTTCCGTAGTGCGCTGGCGAGGGCGAGCGGATTCTTGGTCATCTCGGCAGCCCCGGCGTCGGCCAGGTATTCCCGTTTGCGCGAGATGGCGAAACGCATCAGCATGGAGAAGAAATAACCGATGGCTGCAACAACCATGACTAAGACGATGATGATCGCAGTGTTGTTTTTCTCGTCTCTCCTGCGGCTCATCGACGAGTAGTAGACGGAACGCATGGCCATCTGTGCGAGCATGGCAAAGATGCCGACAAAGACAATCGATACGATCATCAGGCGCACGTCTTTGTTGCGGATATGCGACAGCTCGTGTGCAATGACCGCTTCCAGTTCTTGGTCGTTCAACTTGTCGATGATCCCCCGTGAGAGGCTGACGGTGTAAGTCCTTTCGTTGATGCCGCTTGCAAAAGCGTTCAGAGAATCGTCGTTGATGATATTGATCTTGGGCATTTTCATTCCCTGGCTCATACATAGGTTTTCCACTAAGTTGTATACCCTTTTGTTTTCCATTCTCGACAAAGGTTCGGAGCCGGTTGCCGAGTTGATGATGCTTGTATTGGCAAAATAGGCGATGATGAACCATATGAGTACACCTCCCAATACGTATGGCGCCAAATGGATGAACATCCCGGTGGAATATCCGAGCAGTTCGGCCCCCGTCAGGCCGTCGTCGTTCATTGCCAACAGGTGGAGCAGGTAGCAGAACGCAAAAAGCAATCCCATTACCAGGCAGGGAAACAAGCAAAGCAGGAGCAGGGACCGGAAATTGTTCCTGCTCTGTTGGGTTTGTATACCGACGTATTGCATCCTTAGAACTTGATTTTAGGTGCTTCTTCGAGTGTCGCGCGTTGTTCGCCCAGGTCGAACATCACTTCCTTCTTGAAACCGAACATACCGGCGATCAGGTTGGACGGGAATGTCTCGACTGCGTTGTTCAACTCTTTCGTGGCCGAATTGAAATAACGGCGCACGGCAGCCAGTTTGTTTTCCAGGTCGGAAATTTCTTCCTGCAACTGCAAGAAGTTCTGGTTGGCTTTCAGATCGGGATAGGCCTCGAGCGTGATCTTCAATCCGGCAAGAGCGGAAGTCAGGACGTTTTCGGCCATGATCTTGTCGTCGATCGTTTTGGCGCTGATCGCTCCGTTACGGGCGTTAATGACGCGTTCCAGGGTCTCTTTCTCGTGTGAGGCATAGCCTTTGACCGTTTCGACCAACTGTGGGATAAGGTCATGGCGTTGTTTGAGCTGTACGTCGATGTCGGCAAATGCGTTCTCGCGGTTGTTGCGCAATTTCACTAACGAATTATACAAAGAAACGATCCAGATTGCCAGGATCACGATCACTGCTATTAAAATGATTACTGTCATTGTCTTTATTTTTTTAGGTTACGGCTGCAAACATACGAATTAATTTACAATCTTGTTTCTCTTGAATCCTAAAACAGGTCACTATGTGATTCATTCCGAACCAAGAGCCGTTCTACAGTAAAAAATATCCACAAAACCGTAATTTGTATTCCTTCTGTTCGAGTGATGCCCTGTAATTTTGTTCCCGGAAGAAAACGAATAAAAATCAAATCTGAAATTTGAAAATATGGAAACAACAAAAACAGTGCTTGCTCCCGGAGAGCGTATTACAGTGATCGATGCCTTGCGTGGCTTTTCTCTTATCGGCATTTGCCTGATTCATTCTATGCAACATTTTGGAGCTATGGGGACGATGACGTCGGGAAATTCTTCATTATCTTCTCTTGCCTGTTCGGTTTAAGTTTCTTTATCCAGATGGATCGGGCGGCGAAGAAAGGACTTGACTTCCGTCCACGTTTTTTGTGGAGGCTGGTTCTTTTGTTGGCGATCGATTATTTACACGGCTTGATTGTCCGGGTGGATATTTTGCTGATATATGCGATACTGGGGTTTGTTTTGGTGTTGATGTATAAATGGCCGACCAAGCTGTTGGCAGGGATTACGCTGTTTCTTTTCTTAGGGGGGGCGACACTTGTCCCGGTAGCTTATAAAAGCCTGACGGCTCCGGCGGTCGAGCAGGTGGAACGTGTTGCCGAAAGGCCTGCTTCCCGTCCGGCAGGTCCTCGGAAAGTCCCGACCTTGTCTGAAACGATCGAGAGTAACGCTTGGGACGGGATCGTCGGAAAAATGCGCTTCCAGGTGTCGAGCGGGCGTATTTACTTGACCTTGGGACTTTTCACGTATGGACGAGTTTCGTGGCCGGCTGAACCGCTGGGCCTTGCTTGCCCTCGCAGGATTGGGACTGCTCTATGTGGCGCGTTCTTATCTTCCGCCTGTGGCTTGGGGAGAGGTCTCTTTTTATTCGTGGATGAGTTCGACGACGACTAATCTGATTAACCTGTTGACTGCTTATCTATGGGTAATTGTGGTGATGGAGGGATACCGTTTGCAGAAGGTGCAGCGGGCGATGGCACCGTTAGTCAGTTACGGGCGTATGGGCCTGACGAATTATATCGCGCAGTCCGTGATCGGTGTCTTTATTTTTTCCGGTTTCGGGTTGGATTGGAGCCATCTGGGTGTTTTCTTGAGCGTATTGGTTTGTCTTGCTTATACGGGTGTTCAGATAGTGTTCAGCCATTATTGGCTGAAGAAGTTCCGTTATGGACCGATGGAGTGGTTGTGGAGAACCGGAACTTATATGAAATGGCAGCCGTTGGCACGGTGAACTCCCTCATCTCGCCTATAGTCATTGTTGTTGTGATCATTTTTTGAGTGTAAATGTTTGCTTTCCGCCGGATCTGTGAGTACCTTTGTCTAATATCAATACATTAATACCATGTTAGACAAATTAGATTATTCTTTGGTTCCGAACGACTTTGCACTTTGTTTTAACGGGAAATGCCTACATGCTTCCACCTGTCTGCGTCATCAGGTGTCGCGGCATATCCCGAAAGAACGTTGGGCGGTGAGAGCGATCAACCCGGAACGTGTTGTCCCCGATGGCGATTGTTCCGGGTTTATGGACGACAGCCCGTTGAAAAATGCCTATGGCATGGAGCACCTGTTGGACAATATCCCTTATCGTCAGGCTAAAGAAATACGGCGGGAGATGAGAGAATATTTCGGGACGACTCATTTTTACCGTTTGAAACGTAAGGAGCGTTGTTTTACTCCCGAAGACCAGTTATACGTACGCGATTTGCTCCGTCAATACAATATCGAAGAGGAACCCCTCTTCGACCGGTATGAAGAAAATTTCGGTTGGGAACGTTGTTCTGATACCATTGCATGAAAGAGAAATTTCCATCGCATGAAAATAAATTTTCCATAGTGGGGAAATAAATTTTCATGTGATGGAAAATTTATTTTCACTGTTGGGGAAAGAATGAAAATTTTTAGGGTATCTGAAGAAACGAGGTTTCTTGTATAAATTGCTTGTGTTGAAAAAAGACCTATCTTTGCAAACTTGATCGACAAAGTAAACTTAAAAAGATATTGTATATATGGAAAAACAAAAACAGTCCCGGCGACTGCTGTCGCTGGATGCCCTGAGGGGGTTTGATATGTTCTTTATTATGGGAGGGGCTTCTCTTTTCGTTGCGTTGGCAACGTTGTTTCCGAATTCTTTTTTTCAGGCGATAGGTGGACAGATGGATCATGTGGAGTGGGACGGGTTGACACACCACGACACGATTTTTCCGCTGTTTCTGTTCATTGCCGGCATCTCGTTTCCGTTCTCGTTGGAAAAGCAGCGCGAACAGGGGAAGAGCGAGTCGGATATCTATAAAAGGATTGTCCGCAGAGGAATTACGCTGGTGTTGCTGGGATGTGTCTATAACGGATTGCTACAGTTTGACTTTGCGAACCTTCGTTGCGCCAGCGTCTTGGCGCGTATTGGGTTGGGATGGATGTTTGCCGCCTTGCTGTTCGTGCATTTCCGGACTTCAGTCAGGGCGTGGATAGCCGGGACGATCTTGGTCGGCTATTGGGTTTGGATAGCTTTTATCCCTGTGCCGGGTGCGGAGGTCGGACCATTCACGCTGGAAGGCAACTGGGTCGGCTATGTGGATCGTTTGTTGTTGCCGGGGCGTTTGCATCAAGGATTTTTTGACCCGGAAGGGTTGTTGTCCACGTTACCGGGGATTGTGACGGCTATGTTGGGAATGTTTACGGGCGAGTTTATCAAGTTGCGTAAAGAGGGATTGACGGACAAGCGGAAGGTGGCAGGCTTGGTGTTGGCCGGTGTGCTGTTACTGTTGGTGGGGGTGTTGTGGAGTTTGGTGTTCCCGATCAACAAAAAGCTGTGGAGCAGTTCGTTTGTCTGCGTTGTCGGAGCCTATTCGGTTTGGATGTTCGCCCTGTTTTATTACATTGTCGATGTGTTGGGATGGCGGAAATGGACTTTCTTCTTCCAGGTGATCGGGGTTAATTCGATTACGATCTATTTGGCGCAAAAATTCATCGATTTCTCTTATACATCCCAAGGCCTGTTTGGCGGACTTGTCGGATGGATGCCGGAAGCCGCGCAGCCTTTAGCCGGTTCGATCGGCTACATTGCCGTTTGCTGGGGATTCCTGTACTTCCTGTACCGTCAACGAATTTTCCTGAAAGTGTGAAGAAATTTGTGATTTCAGATTTATGACCAGAAAACATAACATTAAACATAAATCTGAAATCTTTTTTTATACAAATCATAAATCATAAATCATAAATCATCATGAAACCATCTTATCAACGCCTGGAGTCGCTCGACGTGTTACGTGGCTTCGATTTGTTTTGCCTGGTGGCGCTGGAAGGGGTTCTGCATCCTCTCGGACGTGCGATAGATGCGCCTTGGTATAACGATTTTTTGTGGTGCTTCTCGCATGTGCAGTGGGAGGGGTTCTCTTCGTGGGACTTGGTGATGCCGCTCTTCATGTTTATGGCGGGCGTGTCGATGCCGTTCGCCCTTTCCCGATATAAAGTGATGCCGGATAAATGGGCGGTCTACCGTCGTATCGTCAAGCGGGTGGCCTTGCTCTGGATCTTCGGTATGATGTGCCAGGGAAATCTTTTAGGATTGGACCCGGACCGGATTTATCTTTATTCGAACACATTGCAGGCAATTGCGATGGGCTATCTGATTTCGGCAATGCTGTTCCTGCATGTGCGTCTGTCCGTGCAAATCGGGACGGCGGTCGCCTTGTTGTTAGCCTATTGGGGAGCCATGCAATTTATTACGATCGATGGTTATGGAGGTGGCAACTACACGCCGGACGGTAACCTGGCGGAATGGGTGGACCGTACGGTCCTGGGACGATTCCGCGATGCTGCTGTTGTGGAGAACGGACAGATCGTATTTGCCGAATCTTATCGTTATACCTGGATATTAAGCAGCCTGAACTTTGGCGTGACGGTGCTGACCGGAGTTTTTGCCGGGCATATCTTGAAGAGCGGAATGGACCGGAAGCACAAATGGCAATGGCTGTTAGGAATCGGTGTGATAATGGTTGCGCTGGGCTGGCTGTGGGGCTTGCAGTTGCCGGTGATCAAGAAGATATGGACGAGCTCGATGGTGTTGGTCAGCAGTGGCTATTGTTTCCTGTTGATGGGCTTGTTCTATTATTGGATCGATTATAAGGGACACCGGAAGAACCTGACTTGGTTGAAAGTCTACGGCATGAATTCGATCGTGGCCTATATGCTGGCTAACGTGATTAGTTTCAGATGTATAGGAACTTCTCTTTTTCATGGCCTCGAACAATATACAGGAAATTATTATCCGGCTTTGATTGCAGCGTCGAACGCATTGATTATTTATGTAATTTTGTGGCTGCTTTATAAGCGGAATATATTTTTGAAAGTGTGAAAAGATTTATAATTTATCATCAATGCATAAACTATAAATCATAAATTACAAATGATAACTCATAAATCTCAAAACAATGGAATCGATCAAGCAAATATACAGGATCGGTCACGGGCCGTCCAGTAGCCACACAATGGGGCCGATGCGTGCTGCCCGGATGTTCCTGGAACGTAATCGGGGAGCCGTACGTTTTAATGTTACGCTCTATGGGAGCCTGGCGGCTACAGGAAAAGGCCACATGACGGATGCGGCAATTCTCGAAGTGTTGAGCCCGGTGGCCAAGACCAATATCACTTGGGAACCGAAGGTGTTCCTGCCTTTTCATCCGAACGGCATCCTCTTCCAGTCGTTTGACGAAAGCGGAGAGGAACTGGATAACTGGACGATTTACAGTATCGGGGGAGGGACGTTGGCAAACGAAACCTACAACGAGTTGACGCAGGGCCAGGTTTACGAAATGCATACTATCAAGGATATACAGGCCTGGTGTGAAAAAACCGGCCATTCCTACTGGGAATATGTCGAACAGTGCGAAGGTCCGCAGATATGGGACTATCTGGCCGAAGTATGGGAAGTGATGCAACAAGCAGTCCGTAACGGCCTCGAAGCCGAAGGCATCTTGCCCGGCGGTCTGGGAATCCGGCGTAAGGCATCCGACTATATGATCCGTGCCAAAGGTTACGGCAGCAGTATCAAAAGCCGTGGGATGGTCTATGCGTATGCTCTGGCCGTTTCCGAGGAGAACGCTTGCGGAGGCAAGATCGTGACGGCCCCGACCTGCGGTTCGTGTGGTGTCATGCCGGCTGTGCTTTACCATCTGAAAGAGTCCCGCGACTTCCGTGACTCCCGTATCTTGCGTGCGTTGGCGACAGCCGGGTTGTTCGGTAATGTGGTCCGTACGAATGCATCCGTTTCCGGGGCCGAGGTAGGATGCCAGGGAGAGGTCGGTGTGGCTTGTGCGATGGCAGCTGCTGCGGCCAGCCAGTTGTTCGGGGGGACGCCTGCACAGATCGAGTATGCGGCCGAGATGGGGCTGGAGCATCACTTGGGACTGACTTGCGACCCGGTTTGCGGGTTGGTACAGATTCCTTGTATCGAACGCAATGCCTTTGCGGCAGCCCGTGCGCTGGATGCGAATACCTTCTCCAATTTCTCCGATGGCAAGCACCGGGTAAGTTTCGACCAGGTGGTGGAAGTGATGCGTCAGACCGGAAACGACCTGCCGAGTCTCTATAAGGAAACATCCGAAGGAGGGCTGGCTAAGAATATGGAACAGAAAAAATCTAACTCATAAATGAAAAAAAGTTTATATGTGCTATTGTGTGCTGCCGCATTAGTTTCGTGCGGACAGCCGAAACAGCAACAGAAGGCTGTTGCTGATGTCGTGACCAGTGGTAATCCGATATTCGAGGGCTGGTATGCCGATCCGGAAGGGATCATTTATGGTGATACCTATTGGGTTTTCCCGACCTGGAGCGATGCGTATGAGAAGCAGACTTATTTCGACTGTTTTTCATCCAAGGATTTGGTGAACTGGACGAAACATTCATCTGTGCTCGATACCTCCGCCGTGAAATGGGCGAAGAAAGCCATGTGGGCGCCGTCTATCATCCATAAGGATGGCAAATATTATTTTTTCTTCGGGGCCAACGACGTGCATGAAGGTGAAGTAGGAGGAATCGGGGTTGCCGTCAGCGACCGCCCGGAAGGTCCGTATAAGGACCTGTTAGGCAAACCGCTTATCAACGAGATCGTAAACGGGGCACAGCCGATCGACCAGTTCGTTTTCCGTGACGATGATGGCCGCTACTATATGTATTACGGCGGTTGGGGACATTGTAATGTCGTTCGCCTGAACGACGATTTCACCGGGTTGGTTCCTTTTGAAGACGGGACGGTCTACAAGGAAGTGACACCGGATAAATATGTGGAAGGTCCGTTCATGTTCAAGAAGAACGGTAAGTACTATTTTATGTGGAGCGAAGGGGGCTGGACAGGTCCCGATTATTGTGTCGCTTATGCGATTGCCGATTCGCCTTTCGGACCTTTCAATCGTATCGCCACGATTCTCCAGCAGGATTCGACAATCGCGCGAGGAGCCGGGCATCATTCCGTATTGCATGTTCCGAATACTGAAGATTATTATATCGTCTACCATCGCCGCCCGCTGAACGACAATACTCGCGACCACCGTGTGACTTGTATCGACCGGATGACTTTCGATGAGAACGGATTTATAAATCCTGTTAAAATGACTTTCGAAGGTGTTCCCGCCCGTACAATAGATAAGTAAGATTTGGTTTATCTCTAAAAGATATTAAAACAGGAGTGTAGCTGTTGGAGGGCACTGAAAAAGGTATCCTCTTAAGATTTAATCCCAATCTTTAAAAAGACGAAAGCAGATTGTATTAGCCTTTATATCGGTTTTGCAATCTGCTT
>NZ_MNQY01000082.1:0-8279 GCF_001915675.1 Parabacteroides sp. merdae-related_45_40
GGCCTGCTCCAGATATACACCCGTATAATATTGTATAGAATCCGTCTGTGCCTCCTGTTCCGTTCCGAAGAAACCGGGAAAAATAACCTTGCGGAGCAAGGTCATGATCTCCCTGAGTGCCGTCACCGATGGTGAAGGTTTCTGGTGTAGCGGAATGTATTGGTATTCCGGCTGATCTGTCACTGACAGCAAATCAACATTTCTCCGGATTTCTTCTAAGATAGTTGCTCTGTTCATATTCAATTATCCCATATTGGATTGTATACAGTGAATTTATTCTTTTGATAGATATCTTGCCCTAAAATATAGATCGATCCATCCAGCATGAACATGTGATAATTTTTCATACGAATCCATAACGAGCGTGAAGTCCATTGCTCTGTAGTCAAATTGTATTCCCAAATTTTTCCGTCGTTGTCAATCATAAAGAAGCTCTTTTTCTGTTCATCATAAACACCAGAAGAAATAACACCGAGCTGTGCAGGTATAGAGGGAATCAGCTCCCATTTTGTCAAGCTATCCGAAGAGACGTAGAAGCCGTTACGAATACCATTACTCTTTTCTCCTAAACCTGCATATACTTTATCTTCTACAACAAATGCGACGCCTCCTCTTTGGTTTGCTTCGTTCACTTTGGCAATTGTAGTCCATTCTCCACTATTTTGAGTTGAAAGATCATAACGTACTATTTCATTCATATTGCTACTATTGTCAGTACCACCAAAAACGTACAAGGAATCACGATACACAAAACAGACAGAGTTAAATCGTCCCTTCGGCAACGAAGGGAATTCGAATAACCAACTATTATTTTCAGATGTATACACTTGACATTCTATTCCCACTTGTTTGTCAAGTCCTCCAATGACATAGGCTCTATTATTGTAGACGGTAGCAGCCATGTGCGAATAGGCGACACTGCATCCTTGTTGGGATTTCCATTCATTTGTTTCCACATTATAACTAAAAAGTTCGTTACTGCGTTTATCTCCTAAATCCCCACCAACGATATAGGCTTGTCCGTTTAGCACAAAGCTTGCCGAATATTGACGGTCTTCACCTATGTATATGCTCTTTTCCGTAAAGATGTCAGGTGTCTTGAATGTTTGTGTCTGGCCATACCCGACAAGGCTATGTTCATTTACAGCGTAAGCTCTTACATAATAATTTGTAGCCCCTTTCAATGCCGATAAAGCATATGTGAAAATCGAGTCTTCTACAGCAACATGATTATCCTTGATACTCGGCTCCTTATTGCTTGAAGACCAACAAATTCCCCACTCTGTAGCAGCACTGTTTCCGCCATTCTGCAACTCCCCGCCAATGTGAACTGTTCCATCACTTTTGATCGAATCAAGGGTGATGGGGAATGTTATAATATTCGGCTTCTCGCTTTTTGTCGAAATCGTAATTTCTTCTTCACTATATACCGTACCGAAGTCATTTATGGCATAGGCCCTTGCATAATATTTTTTGGCCGATTCCAAGCCCCGGATCCTTCCTGTAAATTTGCCATTATCCGCAAGATTCGTACAAGTGATTGTATCGGCTTCTATCGTTGGCTCTTCTTCTACACTCCAGCAGAAACCATAGGCACTGACAGGTGCATCTCCCTCGTTGATCAAGAAAGCAGACAGATCGGCTGTGGTGAAAGTCGTACTGTCTTTTATCAGACTCAACTTACCGACAAAAGGTTTGCCATCTGTAGTCCTAAAAGAGTCCACATTAAAAGCAAACTCGCCAAACTGATTTTTGGCAAAAGCACGGACATAATACCAAGTTTCCGGCTCCAGATTCGTAATCTGGCAGGAGAAAGTATCGACAGTTGCCAAGTCACTCCCTTCGTATGTGATAACGGAATCTTGATCCGAAGGTTCGATATCTCCGGTTTGTTTCTTTTTCTTATAGTAGAAACCTAATTTCTCAATGCCGACTCCCCGATTCTTAACTTTCCCTTTTACCCAAGTGGAAGTTGCTTTTACTGTGGCACTATCCACATCCAAAGTCGCAACTTCTCCAATACCATTTATTGTCGTATACGCTCCTTCTGTTTTTGAAAATGCAGTATCTATATCATTAATAGCATAAGCATATACATAATATTTTGTACTATCTTCCAAATTGGATATGGTAGCTGTAAAATTGTGGTTTTCTATTTTATCAGCTTTTGTATATCGCTTGTTACGCATGTTCTCAAGCGGCTCCGTTCCTGTTTGGGTACTCCAACAAACCCCACATTCTTTTACTGGCAAACCGTTCTCTTTCATTATTTGAGCCTTTAAAGTGATCGAAGAAGCATATGCTTCTCCTTCCATTGAAGTCTCGGAAACCTCCGGAGCCTTTGCTTTCTGCAAACGCGTATCCATATCCGGATCTTCCACACATCCGGAAAGCATCCATAAAAGTGAAACAGCTGATAAAAAGATTGAGTATATGTGTTTCATAAATAATTCTTATTAGAAAAACAGACCGACACCGGCATTCAAATCAACATATTTAAAATTCAACGTATTGCACCCTGCACTTACAAACACAGGACCGAACTTAACCATTACATCCAGATCGGCAGCTAACCCGCTATAAGAATAATCCAAATTCTTCGCCCAATAGGATTTTTCTATTCTATAATCCGAATTATCGATTGTGATATATTCGCATAATAATTCCCGACTGCCATATCCTAAACCTACGGACGTATATAACCAGGATGTACATTTTACAACCAAACCAGCTGTACCGGCATAGTTATTCACCTTTTTCTTATTCGTGAAATAAAACGGATTATCGGGAGTAGGGCCGACAAACTCATCTGTTCCCCGGCATTCCCCGTCGTACTCCTTAAAACCTAGATTGGTCTTAAAACGCAGGAACCAACCCAAACGAGATTTCACCCCTCCCACTGTCAAGCCATAAGGTGCTTCTATGGAGTAGGCATAACCAATAAAGAACTTCATCGGTTCTTTGGGAGTATCTGGCTTTATTGGGTTGGCAGAAGGATAGAAAACGGGCTCTACCGGTTTGCGAAGTGTTTCCAGACGATCTTGCCAGGATTGGGCCAAAGTTTCGTTTTTGGAAGTTCCTATCCCCTCGGTATAATAGATTATCAGCTGCGAAATGGCTGTTGTATCCTCATTATTGGCCATCAGTTCCAGACAAGCCCGACACTTGTTCATCAGACTGTGCATTGATGGACGCATTCTCTGGTTGGCTAACCAAATCGATGTGAGCTGCTCGATACTGTAAGGATCACATTGCACGACACCTTCTTCATACCACATCCTTGCATCGCTATAGTCCAAGCGTTTCATCGCCTCGTCACCTTTTCTGTTATATTCTGTTTTTTGTTGAGCCAGCAAACACATCGGCAACGCAACAAAAAGAGTTAAAATCCAAAGTCTTTTCATAAACACGTTAATAATACGTTGATCCTTCATTTACCAACACGCCATCAGCATTATAGATATCGAACAAACCATCTTTACGTTCGAAAGCACGGCCATTTTCGGCAATCCCGACATTACGGTATTTACATGGTATACGCTCGTTCGCATCCGAATCGATCGCCCCATATAACATGGTCGATTTCTTTCGTACAATTGTAAAGTTCCCGAAAGTTTTCTTCATCTCATATTGAGCTTTCCTGTCGGCCAAAAGTTTGGCTGCTTCCTTTTCATCACAAGAAATCAAAAGGCGTACGACCTCTTCCGTCAACTTGGTTTCTTTCGCTTTCGTGAAATCTTTCTTTGCGTTCGTAAAGTCCGCTTTTCCCATCTTCTCCTTGCCAGAAGCTATTAAAGCGACATATTTCGCCTCAATTTCTTCAGCAGTAGGCTGTACTGGCTGTATTGTTATTTTATTTCCTTCAGCCGGAACCTGCTTTGTATCCGGTTGCTTCCGGGGTTCATCAACAACAACGGGCGTCACCTTTTCCGGCTGTCGGGCCATTGCTGCCTCTGTTTTCTTATCCTTCTCGCTAAGCATAGATGCTTCTTTCACCTCCGAAACAGTTGTGTCTTGAAAGATGCCTATTGAATCTTTTTCCTCTTCGACCGGGCTAATCAACTCCGTTACATCCGGTTTCGTAGAGGTTTTGTTCCCCAGCACCAGAAAAGCGACAACAGATCCTGCACTGGCAAATATAGCAATAAGCACGGATATCAGCATCCCTTTTCTTTTTTTCTTAGAGGGCTGAGAAATAATTTCTTCGCTATTTATAATCGTACGATCTTCGTCCTCCTCATTCTGAGGCGATTGCTCATTCGGATGTATGACCGTTGTCTCACCATCCGCCTCCTGCCCGTCTGTATTTTGCAACTCATTTGCAGGTATTTCTTCTTCCGCAGAAAAATCTAATGCAGCCATCATTTCATCCACCGTTTGGAAACGATCGGCCGGAATGATTTGCATTGCCTTGATTATAGCGGCTTCTGTCTTAGGAGATATATTCCTGTTCAGTTCCGACGGATTCTGCAAAGGACGTGTTGCCCGCAAAATAGATTCGGTCGGAATCTTCCCTGTCAAAAGGTTATACATGGTAGCACCGAGCGAATAGATATCCGGACAGGGTGAAAAACTTTGTGTTCCTTCGTTATCGTATTGTTCGATCGAGGCAAATCCTTTTGATAAGGTAAGCATGGTCGTACTTGTTTCCTGTTGCTCGATGTCATATCGCTTGCTCACGCCGAAATCAATCAGACGTGCTTTCCCTGACGAGTCAATCAGGATATTGCTGGGTTTGATATCCAAGTGAAGAATGTTCTTTTCATGTACAAACTGGAGTGCTTCTCCTATCTGGCGAACATATCTGAGGACTTTCGGTTCCGGCAATATGCCTTCCCTGTCCATCATATATTTGAGTGAACAACCGGGAATATATTCCATGGCAATATAAGCCGTGCCGTTTTCTTCGAAAACTTCCAGCACATTCACTATATGAGGATGGTGAACTTCAGAAAGAATTTTGGCTTCCTTGATAAGTTTCTCTTTGAATTTATCGAAAAGAACCCTTCCTGTCTCGGAATGCACCTTGACAGCAAATGATTCTGCTTCCCTGTAACAATAGTCTTTAAAGAAGTATTCTTTTATGCAAATAGGCACCTCTGTCTGTACGGTTCCTAACGATCCCTTCACCTCCGTATACCAGACGCCTTTGTATGTTATACCAAAGCCGCCCTGACCGATTACATGAGTGATCCGATATTTTCCATTCTGAAGAACATGTCCGTTTGGCAAATTCATAACTATACTATGCGCAATTCTATTAGTCTGCCAAAATTACGTTATTTATATAAAAGAATAAAGGAATGAAAGAATATTTTGTTTAATTCCTGCGGAATCTAACACATTTTGTATAGGTATGATATAAAAAGAAAAGTTATCGCGTGTTTTCCCGCTACAAGCGGACATGATTGCGTTTTTAATCTCTTCCGGACCACCTAAATGCTTGAATATATCCGAAAGCTCATCATTGTTAAGACGTTCGAGTACACCATCCGAACACATGAACAAAAAATCACCAGCCTTGATATCATCCAAAAGTACGACATCAGCCTCTGTCGGACGGTCCGTCCCTTGGATAGCCCGTATGATCACATTCCGCTGTGGGTGATGTGCAACCTCTTCATGGGTGATTTTTCCTAATTTCACTAACGAATTAACCAATGAATGATCTTCAGTCTGGAACAAGATTTCTCCTTTCCGGAAATGGTAAATCCGACTGTCCCCCACATGCGCCAAGGTTATGCCGGTCGTACCTACAAAGGTCATGGTCAAGGTGGTTGCCATTCCTTTGGCTTCCGGATGAATTGCTACATAGTCATCAAAACGTGCTTCGGTATAACGAATCGCTTTATTTATAAAATCTGCGTTCGGCTCACCTTCACGAAAAGTTGAGAAAAAAGTCTGGAAAGACTCGCAAGCCAATGAACTTGCAATCTCCCCTTTTTCAGCCCCCCCGACACCATCACATACCAAAAATAAGTTTTGATTGGAATTTGCCGTTTCCGGCAAAGGAAAGATAGAATCTTCATTATTCAATCTGCCTCCTTTTTCACTGACTGCCCAGGGGTTGCCGATCGTTATATTCATAGCATAGACTATTTTTATTCATTAAATCGGAGAACTGTGCGACCAATAATAATTTCATCATTATTATTGAGTACGACAATCTCTCCATTCTCTAAGTAATTGCTATTATATAACGTATGATTTTTACTATTATTGTCAGAAAGATAATGTTTATAGCCTCCTTTGGCATCTTTTTTTACCTCGATCCGGATATGTTCTCGGCTCATTGATTTATCAGCCGTCACAATACCGATCGTAGCAGTAGATGCCTTGGATTTTCGTCCGATGATATAGACACCTTCCTGAAGAGGGAAAGTTTGCTCCGGCGTATCAGCATTTGCAATTACAGAGAGATGTCCGGTCGTCATACGAAGAGGCTGTATCAGAACCGTTTCCGATTCAGATGCGGCACTTCCTTTCTCCATAGATAGCAAAGAGACTGGAATCGGTTGTCTGCACTTCGGGCATTTGAAAGAGGTGATATCGAGGGGAATTTTCCCCTCGTCTACCTTTAACCCAACATGGCAATGTGGACATTTAACGGAAATCATAAAATGAACGATATATCAGATCCGTCAATATCGGTTGAATATGTATCCAGCATATCTGCGTCGGACAACATAATAGTGTCATCGGATAATGTAATAAAATCAGAAACATCAATACTTTCGTCAATCATTACAACATCCGACAAGTCGTTTTCCCCGTCCACATCCACAATAACAGCGTCGGTCAGTATAGCATCGTCGCTGTCTAAAGTCACGAATGTGTAATCCTCTTCTTGCATAAAATGTTATAATTAAATTTTCTGGAAACAAAAGTAGGGAAACGAGCTGACATCCAAGCACAAAATAGTTCCTTATAATCAAATGTTTGGGTTTACTGTACGAAAGTATTACTTTTAGTATATGAAACAGATTCTTATTCGCTCACCCATTTAGCTTTACAAGAAGGCATCGGGCATTGTTTTCTATTGCGCAATGATTCCCAGGGTATTTCACCCAAAAACGTTCCGCATTTGGGGCAAACATAATCGATTTTGAATTGATTGGTCAGATCTTGCAGCAACTGTGGGATCTTGGCCGACTGTTTCGCACCCAGGTAGATACCGACGGTCGGAGCACAGATCGTAATAAACAGACTCAATCCGAACAGTTCCGGACTTCCTTTCCCTAGGAAACCGATCACAACCCCCACTACACCGGGAAGAGCAAATGGAAGAGACTGGAATAATCTGGTCTTAAATTGATTAGAAGATTGTATCTTAACCTTTGCTTGAATGTAATTATCGTAAACTTGCTTCAGCGCAGCAAACTCTTCGCTGTAATCGTTGTTGGACTTCAAGGCTTCGGAAATGTTTAACACATAATTATCTCCCAGCTTGATCGTATCGCTGGGAGTAACATGCTTCTTAACGATCTGGGCACCATTGACAAATGTTCCGTTTGTCGATCCCAAATCTTCAAGTAGCCAACATCCCCCCTCTTCACGGATCAGCTTTGCATGATACCGGCTTACATGAGGGTCGTTTACTACAAAATCATTATCGCTAGCTTTTCCAATTCTGATGATCATTCTGTAACAACTTTTGGTTCTTCAGGTTTTCCCATTTCCTTTTCGAGCGTATCTTTCAATACCTTCAAGGGATCCTTGGATATCACCAACTCCCTCGGTTTTCCATCCTGCGTTAGCAATAATAGCTTCTGCTTGGGTAAATTTATCTGCAAGATGTGATTTTTATTAATGATATGGCTTTTACCTACACGCATCAGGATTGTGTTACAACCTGCGACCTGTTTCTCCAATATTTCTTCAATTTTTCCTATGTTGATTGCAAATGTGAATTGAATTCCGTTAGATAAAAGTAGTTTAGTGTAATTTCTATCTGCTTCAAAATAGAGGATCTGCCCTATTTTGATACGCAATAATTCATCTCTCGTCTTAATTATTAAATATCGCTCCATACGTAGATATTGTTTATTCGTTCATCATCAAAAAACAAATGTACATTATTTTGTGATTTCTTCGGTACTTTTTTTCATAAATTATTCTCGAAAATCATCGGATACTACGATAAAATAAGAATTCCATACCCATGAAACTTTTGTTTCACAGGCATGGAACTTTATTTTCATAGTCATGGAACTCCAATTTCACTATTATGAAATCGAACATTCATAACCGGATCAGTCTTCTATAGCAGCCTGCGCCGC
>NZ_MNQY01000083.1:0-12025 GCF_001915675.1 Parabacteroides sp. merdae-related_45_40
AGCTGGTGTTCGGAAAGGTGGTTGAAGGGCCTTCTATTGTCAAGCAGGGCGGGCTTTATTATATGTTCTACTCCGCAAATGACTTCAGAAGTCAGGATTATGCCGTAGGTTATGCAACCTCGGATTCTCCTTTCGGTCCATGGAGGAAAAGCGAGAAAAATCCGCTTTTGCATAAAGTGGAAGAACTTGTCGGAACCGGTCATGGTGCACCCTTTTTGGACAAGGCGGGCAGATACCGCTATATTTTCCATGCCCATAAAAGTCAGACGGAAGTGAACCAGCGAAACTCTTATATTATTGATATGTCTCTGACTGGGAAGGATCGTGTTTCGATCGGTGGTGGTTTGATACGTCCGGAAGTCGTGAAATAAATCTCTCTTTTTGACCGGGTGGGATGGCAAGGTTCAGTCAGTTAGTTTGCCATCCTGTACCCGTTGGGAGTATATCCTGTCATTCTCTTGAACCAACGGCTGAAATGCTGGGGATAAGGAAATCCCAGTTCATAAGATATCTCACCGATGGATTTCGAAGTATCGGACATTCGTTCCCGGGCTATATCCAATGTTTTCTGTTGAATATGTTTCAAGGCAGATATCCCGGTTTCTTTTCTTAACAAGTCTCCCAGGTAATTGGCCGACAGACAAAGTTTGTCGGCGCAATATTGTACCGATGGCATACCGCTTTCTGCTGGTGCATTTGAGGCGAAATAATCATCCAAAAGACTTTCGAAACGCGTCAGGATATCATGATTTACATTTTCGCGTGTAATGAATTGTCGGTCATAAAAACGAATACAGTAATCGAGTAGCAGTTTGATATTATCCGTTATCAGTGATTTGCTGTGTTTGTCGATGGGATGTTGTAATTCTGTCCGTATCTTTTCCATACATTCGAGGACGATTTTGCGTTCTTGTTCCGAAAGATGCAATGCTTCGTTTGCATTATAGGAAAAATAAGAATATTCTTTTATCAGACGAGCTAATGGTGTCTTTTGCAAAAATTCAGGATGGAAAGCCAATACCCAGCCTTCTGGTTGATGTAGCCTTCCGTCGTCTTCAGACCCCATTATTTGTCCGGGTGCCAGAAAAAGCATTGTGCCTTGCCGGTAGTCGTAACAGCTTTGCCCATATTTCAGCTGTCCGCAATCTGTATCTTTCAATAAGATGGCATATCGGTTGTATAACTTCCGGCAATACCGTAATGGCTTTGCCTTACATCCTTCGATGACGCTGACTGAGGGATGTAAAGTCTCTACTCCGAAATAGTCATTGTATTGCCGAACTGTGTCAATTTTCATTATTTCACTCATAAGCTATTCTCCTTGTGGATACAAAGTTACTTTTTTTGACAGAAATAGGATGCTGAAACGATAGGTTTATTAACCGATCGATGAAATTGGTATTTCTATCCGTAGTTTTGGTACGGACCGTGTGAATGTTCCTTTCTATTTTTGCAACAGAAAACAGAATATGTAAAAAATGCAACAGGAAATGGAAAAAGAATGGAACAATGAACATGGTATGAACCGTCGTCGTTTTTTGAGGCAGGCGGTATTGGCTGGTTCTACATTTTGTGTGGCTTCGACAACCGGGAAGGCGGTAGGCTCGGAACCGGCAGTAATGAATATATCCGGGAGACCGTATACTGGTCTTGCAGGTATGGCTGCTGTTCATAATCGGCGGACACTGGGTAGTGGCACTGCTGCCATGAACGTTTCGGCGATGGGATTCGGTTGCATGGGATTGAACCATCATCGCAGTCAGCATCCAGGTAAAGAGCAGGCGATTGCCTTGATACGTGAAGCGATAGAACGTGGCGTAACACTTTTCGATACTGCTGAAAGCTATGGCTATCATAAGAACGAGAAACTAGTGGGGGAGGCTTTGAAAGGTTATGAGGGGCGTGTGTTCGTTTCCTCTAAATTCGGGCATAAATTTGTAAATGGCGTGCAGATCAAGACGGAGGAGGATAGTACTCCGGCCAATATCCGCCGGGTTTGTGAAAATTCTTTACGCAATCTTGGTGTCGAAACGCTTGGTATCTTTTATCAGCACCGTATTGACCCGAATACATCTGTCGAAGTAGTTGCTGATACTGTCAAAGAACTGATTCGGGAAGGAAAGGTATTGCATTTCGGACTTTGCGAAGTGAATGCCGAAACAATTCGCCGTGCGCATGCGGTCTGCCCTGTTACGGCCATACAAAGTGAATACCATTTTATGCACCGCAATGTAGAAGAGAATGTATTGCCGGTCTGTGAGGAGCTGGGTATCGGCTTTGTTCCGTACAGTCCTCTCAACCGGGGATTCTTGGGTGGCATGATCAATGAATATACGCGATTCGAAGCGGCGAATGACAATCGTCAGACTTTACCGCGTTTTCAACCCGATGCTATTCGTGCCAATATGCGTATCGTGGAAGTACTTAACGTGTTTGGTAGAACGAGAGGAATCACTCCGGCTCAAGTTGCCTTGGCATGGCTGATGAATAAGAAGCCGTTTATCGTACCGATTCCCGGAACGACAAAACTTTCCCATTTGGAAGAAAATCTGCGGGCGGCAGAAATTCGTTTCACGGAGAGCGAAATGAGAGAATTGGAGGAGGCTGTTGCTGCCATTCCGGTTATCGGCAGTCGTTATGATGCTTTGCAGGAATCTAAAGTTCAGAAATAATTACAAGTATAGGAATGAAAAATCTGATTGCATTAGGTTTGAGTGTGTTGCTTTTGTTGGCTGCATGTTCCCGTAGTTCAGTATTGAAGATTGTCGAACAGGGCAGTTTTGCCGTTGGCGGTACGGTACTGACCGATTCATTGGGACGTACTTATCATGGCGACCATGCATACGTGTTTTATCAGAAGCCGGTTGATGCACAAAAATATCCACTCGTTTTTGCTCACGGAGTAGGACAATTCTCCAAAACGTGGGAGACGACACCTGACGGGCGCGAGGGATTCCAGAATATCTTTTTGCGTCGGGGATTCTCCACGTATCTTGTCGATCAGCCTCGTCGGGGGAATGCCGGGAGGGGAACGGAGACAGTTACTTTGTCGCCCGTTTTTGATGAAGAGATCTGGTTCAACCGTTTTCGTCTCGGTATTTGGCCTGATTTTTTCGACGGGGTGCAGTTCAGTCGTGACAAAGATGCTCTCGATCAGTATTTCCGGCAGATGACACCGACTGTCGGGTCTGTTGATTTTGAAGTCTATTCTGATGCATACGCAGCTTTGTTCGACAAGATAGGGCCAGCAGTTTTCGTCACGCATTCTCAAGGTGGTCCTGTCGGATGGAGAACGTTGTTGAAGACAAAGAATATCAAGGGAATCGTATCCTATGAACCGGGTGGGGGAGTCCCTTTTCCCGAAGGACAAGTTCCGGAGGAGGGAAAGATTCTGACACTATCCAGGAAAACGGAAGGGGTTGAAGTCCCTATGTCTGATTTTATGGAGTACACTAAAATACCGATTGTCGTATATTACGGAGACAATCTGCCGGAAACGGACGAACAACCAGAGTTATACGAGTGGACGCGGCGTTTATATCTGATGCGCAAATGGGCACAAATGTTGAACGAACTGGGGGGAAATGTCACGGTTGTCCATCTGCCGGAAGCCGGATTGCACGGTAACACACATTTCCCTTTCTCGGATTTGAATAATATTGAAGTGGCAGATTTGCTTTCCGCTTGGTTGCATGAGAAAGATTTGGACTGACGTTTTTGGGTAAAAGGATTTGTTGTTATTCTTTTAAAAAAGGTATTCGTTTAAAACGAAACTGCTACCGCTTCTAATTCAATTATTATCGTACCTATTTATTTCTTACCTTTGCCGCTCGTTTTATAAAAGCAATACATTTATATATTATATGATTTCAGTAGACGGACTAACAGTAGAGTTTGGCGGTAGCGCATTATTTTCGGATATATCTTTTGTCATTAACGAGAAGGACCGGATTGCCTTGATGGGAAAGAACGGGGCGGGTAAATCTACCTTGCTGAAGATATTGGCGGGTGTGCGTGAACCGACTCGTGGGAAAGTATCTGCTCCGAAAGATACCGTTATCGCATATCTTCCGCAGCATTTGATGACGGAAGATGGCCGTACGGTGTTTGAAGAGACTGCTCAGGCTTTCGTTCATCTGCACACGCGTATCGACATTGAGCGAGAAGTTCTATTCCATCGAGGAAATCAATTATGACGCCGATATAGAGAAGACTCTGTTAGGGCTTGGTTTCACCCGTGAAGACTTTAACCGTCAGACAAGCGAGTTCAGCGGTGGTTGGCGTATGCGTATCGAATTGGCAAAACTGTTGCTGAAGAAACCGGATGTGCTTTTGCTGGACGAGCCAACCAACCACCTCGATATCGAGTCCATCCAGTGGTTGGAAGATTTTCTGATCGATAACGGGCAAGCGGTCGTAGTGATCAGTCACGATCGGGCTTTTGTGGATCATATCACGACTCGCACGATCGAAGTTACGATGGGGCGTATCTATGACTATAAAGTCAATTACAGCCAATATCTGCAGCTGCGCAAGGAACGCCGCGAGCAGCAACAGAAGGCATACGACGAGCAACAGAAGTTTATTGCTGAAACGAAGGACTTTATCGAGCGTTTCAAAGGCACTTATTCCAAAACTTTGCAAGTGCAGAGCCGCGTGAAGATGCTTGAAAAGCTGGAAATACTGGAAGTCGATGAAGAAGACACTTCCGCTCTGCGCCTGAAGTTCCCGCCTTCGCCCCGTTCGGGTTCTTATCCGGTGACGATCGAGAATGTGTCTAAATCGTATGGAGACCATACTGTTTTCCGTAATGCCAATCTGACGATCGAGCGGGGTGACAAGATCGCTTTTGTCGGAAAGAATGGCGAAGGTAAATCTACGCTGGTAAAATGTATCATGAAAGAACTCGAGCATGACGGCACGTTGACGATCGGGCATAACGTGATGATCGGCTATTTTGCGCAGAACCAGGCTTCCCTTTTGGATGAAAACCTGACAGTGTTCCAAACGATAGACGATGTCGCAAAAGGGGATATCCGCAACAAAATAAAGGATTTGTTGGGGGCTTTCATGTTCGGGGGCGAGAATTCTGCAAAAAAGGTAAAGGTGCTCTCCGGTGGCGAACGTACCCGCTTGGCAATGATTAAACTATTGCTGGAACCCGTCAATCTGCTGATTCTTGACGAGCCGACGAACCATCTGGATATGAAGACGAAAGATATCCTGAAACAAGCCTTGATGGACTTTGACGGGACGCTGATCGTCGTTTCGCATGACCGAGACTTCCTGGACGGTCTTGTGACCAAAGTTTATGAATTCGGAAACAAGAAAGTGACGGAACATCTCGAAGGTATCTACGAGTTTCTGCAACGCAAGAAAATGGAAAATCTGAACGAGTTGGAGCGTAAGAATTAAATCCGTATCCCTAGCCCGAGCATCAGGTCGTAAGTGGAATAATCTACCCGGGGGTAATACCGGTAGTTCGTCCGTCGTGAGAAATAGCGGTTTGTCAGGGTGATGTTCCACTTGTCCATTAATAAATAAGCCAGTTTCATCGAGAAGATGGTCAGGCGCGCGTTTCCTGCATCGCCTTGAATGTTCAGGGTTCCGGGATCTGCCTGTGACCAGTCGATCTCTGGATCATATCCTTTCCAGGTAAAGATATGATAGTTTTCCATGTTGAGCAGGAAAGCCAATCGTCTGTTGTAGATGATGCCTGCACCGGCCTTGGTGCTGTAGCCGCTTCCTAAGTTATAATCCCGTTCGCCAAGCAGCATATAATCCGAAAGGCTGGCTCCCAAAGCGACGCCGTTTGCATACAGTTCGGCGTAAATATCCGTCTTGTCTCCCGATGTGGCCTGCTTGTAATAGATAAGGCCTCCTCCTGCTGCTGCCGGTGCTGCGATGCGGTAAGGAGGAACGGTCAGGTCGCTTCCGTCGCGGAGCTCCGAGTTATAGAAGTCGAAATGTTGGAATAATCCGGCGGAAAGGGAACGCGGCCCTTTCGTCCAAACAGTTTTTCCCCATAAGGCTCCGATGGCATTGACCTGGCTGACCACCGGCTGGGCAGAGAACAAATCCATTCCGAAGTTGAAGCGGAACCATTCATAGGGAGAATAAAAATCATCGTTGAAAGGATTCCCGTAGTCGATGCGGAAATTAATGTTCAGACTGGTCGTTCCCCGTTTCGAACCTTCTTGTTCTGCGAGGAAACGAGGTCCCATCGTGACGATAAAATTGACGGGAACGGAAGAGTAGGTTCGTCCTTTTGAAGAACCGTGTCGCCAGGCTTCTCCTGAAATGATACGGTTGAAGGCGCGGACCGGCGACAAAATGCCTGCCAATACCTCGCGCCCCACACGTTCGGCTCCCGACGAACGGTTGTCTATGAACAGGTCGGACAGCCGATAGGTGATTTCACCCAATTCGATTCCTCCGAACGTTGTCGCCAGCATGTCGTTGATCGAAGGCGGTTCATTCTCCATAAAGAACTCCCACATCAGACTGCCGCCGGCTGCAAACGGGGCGGATTGCCAGAAGTTCATACCGTTGCTGCGAGCTGCGTTGAAATAGAGTGAACCGTGATAAGGGTGGGAGAAAAGGTTTGTTGTGAACTGGTCGGTGTCCCATACCGGGCCTTTTTTGAAATTGCTTTTGATCGTATGCCCGTTGATATAAGCCCAATCCTCTTTTACGATATATCGGTCGAAGCTCCAGACGAGCATATTGAGTCCGAATGTTTCGAGTGCCGCTTTCCAAGGGCGGCGGGGTTGGAGTAGGGTTGAGTCACTTGTATAATGACGATGTGTAATTTGAGGTATATATTCTTGTCCCCGTATCCAGGGGAACGAAAACAGACAAATGAGTCCGGTTAGTATAAATTTCTTCATTTTTCCCTTAATTAGATAGTCATCAGCACCTTTTTGAATGCAAACTTATATATAATTAACAACCGGATGTTCGTTTGGTTTAAATAATTATCAGGTCATCTTTATAGAAAACCGCAACATTGCGAGGAAATACTTATTTTTGCAGAAAAAATCAAAATGATAGACTTTATTACGTTTTGCGATTACACCGGGACATTCGCTTTTGCGATTAGCGGCATCCGTTTGGCTTCTGCCAAACAATTTGACTGGTTCGGGGCCTATGTTGTCGGTGTGGTTACGGCGGTAGGAGGCGGTACGATCCGCGATATCCTGCTCAATGCCACCCCTTTTTGGATGGAACAAGCCTCTTATCTCATCATATCGGCTCTGGCGTTGCTCTTCGTTATCATATTCAGGAAATATGTGATTAGCTTGAACAATACTTTCTTTATTTTCGATGCGATAGGGCTGGGACTGTTCGGCGTGGTCGGTATCGAGAAGGCGCTGACATTCGGATTCCCGATGTGGGTGGCCATTGTGATGGGGACGATTACGGGGGCTTTCGGCGGTATGATCCGCGATATCCTGATTAACGAGGTTCCGCTGATTTTCCGAAAAGATATTTATGCGCTGGCATGCGTGTTCGGAGGCATTATTTATTACGCTTGCTTACAGATGGGTATCGGGCCGTCACTGACGCAGCTTATTGCTGCTACCGGAATATTCGTTTCACGGATAGTGGCAGTAAAATATCATATAAGCGTCCCTGTATTAAAAGGAGAAGAATAAAATTATTAACTTTGCGATATGACAGCAAGTGTAAACATTCAAAGTGAGAAAGCCTCGATCCTGCTCATCTATACCGGCGGAACGATCGGTATGATCGAAAATCCCGAAACCGGCGTGTTGGAATCGTTCAATTTCCAACATTTGAAGGATAATATGCCGGAACTGAAGAAGTTGGGGTATGCGGTTTCGACCATTCAGTTCGATCCGGCTATGGATTCATCGGAGATGGGGCCGGAGTCATGGATGAAGATCGTAAAGATTATTGCAGACAATTACCAGTTGTACGACGGCTTTGTCGTGCTTCATGGTACGGACACGATGTCTTTCACGGCATCTGCTTTGAGTTTTATGCTGGAAAACTTAAGTAAACCGGTCATCTTTACCGGTTCGCAATTGCCGATCGGTATGTTGCGGACCGACGGGAAAGAAAACTTGATCACCGCCATCGAGATCGCCGCAGCCAAGGAAAACGGTGTCCCGGTTGTGCCGGAGGTCTGTATCTTTTTCGAAAATGACTTGTTGAGGGGTAACCGTACGAGTAAGATCAATGCGGACAACTTCAATGCTTTCCGTTCATACAATTATCCGCCGCTGGCACATGCCGGTATCTATATAAAGTATGACACCGGGCAGGTTTACCATCCTGTTTCGAGAAAGCCGTTGAAGCCGCATTATCTCTTGGACCGGAATATTGCGGTGCTGAAACTTTTTCCGGGGATTTCTCCCCAGGTGGTGGAAAGCATCCTGAACATACCGGGACTGAAGGGAGTCGTGATGGAAACGTTCGGAAGCGGTAATGCACCGTGCTACGATTGGTTCCTGACGATGTTGAAAGAAGCGGTGAGCCGGGGAATTGTGATTGTAAATGTAACCCAGTGTAGTGCCGGAAGTGTAGAAATGCATCGGTATGAGACTGGTCATAAATTGTTGGAAGCGGGAGTGATAAGCGGTTTCGACAGTACGACCGAAAGTGCTGTTACCAAGCTCATGTTCCTTTTCGGCCACGGCTTGACGCCGGAAGAGGTGAAGGACCACATGAACTGTTCGCTGATCGGGGAGGTGACGATCCCCGACTCATTTCGCCCGTAATTCCTCTTAAGGACTGAATTGGAAATTAAAATGAAACTATCATTTCTGAGTTTAGCAAGTGGAAGCAGTGGAAACTGCTATTATCTGGGAACACCCGAATTCGGCGTGTTGATTGATGCAGGTATCGGTATTCGTACCATAAAGAAGGTGTTGAAAGATAAAGCGATCGATTTCTCCAAAATTGTTGCAGTCCTGATCACGCACGATCATGCCGATCATATCAAGACTGTAGGTTGTCTGGGAGAGAAACATTGTATTCCTGTTTATACGACAGAGGCCGTCCACCGAGGAATCAGCAAGAGTCGCTACGTGGAGGAAACGCTTGTCAGTTCGCGTAAGGTGATAGAAAAGGAAGTGCCTTTTATGATCCGCGATTTCCGCATTACTGCTTTCGAAGTCCCGCATGATAGTACCGATAATGTGGGTTATTATATCGAATATGGAGATCATAAGTTTACGTTGGCAACGGATGTCGGCCATATTACCGAAACGGTAAGTAAATACATGGGCATGGCGAACCACCTGATCATAGAAGCCAATTATGACGAGGAGATGTTGCAATTCGGCACGTATCCTGCTTTTCTGAAGGAACGCGTAGCCAGCCCGACCGGACATTTGAGCAACCGTGAAGCTGCCGAATTCCTCGCAACTCATTATGATCCCAAATTAAAAGATATCTGGTTGTGTCACCTGAGCCGTGACAATAACCATCCCGAACTTGCTTATAAGACAGTCGATTTCCGCCTGTTTCAAGAAGGGGTACGGGTTGGAAAGGATGTTTCCCTGCATGCTCTGAAACGGACTACACCGTCTGATATATTTGAATTTGATTAAAATTTTGTGTAAAAAACGCGGAAAAAGTTTGCGAAGAAAAATTAAACTCTTATCTTTGCACCCGCAATCGAGAAACAATGATAGCATGAATGACTTGGTAGCTCAGTTGGTAGAGCAAATGACTCTTAATCATTGGGTCGAGGGTTCGAGCCCCTCCCAGGTCACTCAATAGAAACAAAACCGACAAATATCGACTTGGTAGCTCAGTTGGTAGAGCAAATGACTCTTAATCATTGGGTCGAGGGTTCGAGCCCCTCCCAGGTCACAAGCTAAAAGGCCTTTTACAGCGTTTGCCTGTGAAAGGCTTTTTTATGATATAAATCGCCAATGGTTATGTAAATAAGTTTATTCCGGGAATTCATTTTCAACAACTTCGAGTATTTCCTGCGTACGAAGAAGAAATCACCCGCCGGCGCAAGACGAACACCGAGTCCAACATCCGCCTGCTGGACGTGCCCAAGCGCATCATAGAGAAGTCCAAGTGGCTGTCCAAGGACGGTCATGTATTTCCGGTACCAGGCAACAGTAGATGCAATGTCATATTGAAGGAACTTGGCAGGCAATGCGGTTTCAAGATACGGTTGACCTATCATGTTGCCCGGCATGAGACCGTTTCTCTCTTCGATAGTGGTGAAGGCTCTCCTGCTCCCTCTGCATTGCATGTACGGGTAGTTTTGCCCATATCCATGTCCGCCGGTATTGCCTGCCCTTTTCTTGGGAGAAACGGCTTATCGTAACGGGCGGCGTGACACAAACTTTTCCGGATATAGAGAAACATTCTAGAAAAAGACTGGAAGACAAGCTATTATTGGACTGTATAGCAACAAAATTATATTTTTCTCAATAAAACTAATTATTTTTTTTCTTTTTATGAATATATATGTTATATTCGTAATATGTGAAAGGCCTTTTTATTATCTAATATCTGTTAGAGTTTGTTCTACTTCGTATTTAAATAATAAAAGCAATTAAGATGAAGTTTTTTATCAATTCATATTTTGGTGATAATCAATCTATTGGTTTATTATCCCACATTAAAAAACGGCTTCCTTACGGGATGGATGATCAATGGATGGTGTTCAGCCATTATACGGAAAGAGGTTGGACTGTCGATAACTTGTGGCATATCTTCACTGATTTTTATGGTGGGCAGTATGCTCCGCTTGCCTTTTTGAGCTATTTGGTGTTATATGCCGGTTTCGGCTATGATCCCTTTTATTTTCATATGTTTAGTTTGTTGTTGCATATCGGTTGTGTCTGTTTGGTTTGGAAATTAATCTCTTCCCTTCTACGTGTGCATGGAGGAGTGAGTGAAAAGCAAATTTTATATGTAAACTTTATTACAACGCTTCTTTTTGCAGTCCATCCGATTAACGTGGAGGCTGTTGCCTGGATCAGTGCGTTGAAAGTGTTGTTATATGCTTTTTTCTATCTCTTGGGGCTACTTTGTTATTTACGTTATATACGAACATCAAAGATTTTTTATTATGTATTAACGATAGGGTGCTTTCTTTGTTCTTTTTGGGGAAAGGAACAGGCTGTTACTTTTCCACTGGCATTGTTGATCGTCGATTGGTTTACGAACCGGAATATGAAAAATCTTGAGGTCTGGAGTGAGAAAATGTCGTTTCTCATTATGGCATTCTTTTTTGGAATTATTACTGTTCTTTCTCAAGGGAAAGGGCCTTATGAAATGATTTTCCCATTATATCAGCGTTTACTTTTTGGATGTTTTGCCTTAGTAGAATATATTACTAAAAGTTTGCTGCCCGTTAATTTGAATTTCTTTTATCCATTTCCTATAGTATTGGGGGAGGAACCGCCCTTACACTATTACCTTTATCCGGTAGTGCTATTGTTTCTTATGGGGTGGATCATAGCTTATCGGAATAATCGATATTTGGTATTCGGTGTATTGCTGTTTCTTGTCAACTTATTGTTCTCAATACATCTTTTTAATATGTCTCGTCATGCCATTGTGGCCGATAGATATATGTATTTGAGTTATGTTGGCATTGCTTTCCTTATAGCAAATGGAATTTGGTGGTTGAGAAAACGATTATCTTATTTTAAAGCTGCTTTGGTCTTTCTTTTCTTCTATTGTTTCTTTTTGTCAGTATATACTTTTCATTATACAAAAAAGTGGGAAAACACAACGATGGTGAAGAAATACACAAAAGAAGTATTAGAAAAAAGGTTGAATGGAAGTAATCATTTATAGACAATTAAAATTTTAAGGTTATGTTAAATGGTAAAAAAATCTTATCAGTTTGTGGAGCAGTCGCTCTGTTGCTGGGTGTGGGAATGAATCTTCGGCATTCGCTGAATGATTACGGTATGGGTACTAATAGTCTAAGTACATTTGCCTTGGCACAGACCAGTTCTTCTTCCGGATCCGGATCCAGTTCATCGGGGAGTGGATGGTTTTGGACATTAAAAGAAAC